>JAFGQX010000009.1 GCA_016935455.1 Microcaldota archaeon | reverse complement strand
TGCAAAACTAAAAGACAGAATGAGAAACATCAGGACAGACAATCTTACTGTAAAAACAAAAGAAGAATTTGAACTCAAAAAAAGAAAAAAGATAACTGAAGTAATCCGCCTCGTTGTCGACGACCCTGAAGGAAACGAAGGAGTGGTTTATCTTTTTGACGGAACAGGAAAAAAGATAGCCGAAGGGGACACGATAATAATTGAGAAAGGAGCGGTGAAATCCATAGGTGGAGAGACCGCCCTTACCTTAGGGAATAATGGAAATGTGTATGTGGTGGCATGAGTGGTGCATGAGCAGGACAGAATAAGGGATGTGGAAGCACAACGTCTTGACCCGAAAATAATTATTATCTGGGGAATAAAACTGCTTTTTCCGCTCACGATTTTTCTCCTGTTTTTTTTATTTGTATTCTGGATATTTCCGGTTAGCCTTCTGGGACAGCCTGCAGAAAGCACCTGGATAATCATTTTGGGTACATATATAATAATCTCGATTCCATATCTAGTTTGGGTCCGTTTAAGGTACGACAATTATGTATTCTATTTTTCCAACCGCGAGCTGATAATCAGGCACGGGGTGATTGCCACTGAAAGATATGTAATCCCCTATGAAAAAATCCAGGACATTCATATCTCACGTTCAGTACTTGAAAGAATCCTCAGCACAGCTTCTGTAAGAATAGAAACTGCAATTCCAGGTTCGATAACCCACGAGCGTGTCATCCCTGCGGTCCTCAATTACAGGGAATTCACCAACGAACTCCTTGAAAAGGTTGAAAAAGCAAGAAAATCCCCCAGTTCTTACGAGGGAAAAACCTATGAAGAAGAAGTTGTTTCACTTCTCAAGGAGCTTTTGAAAGAAATAAAAGACTTAAAAAGAGTAACGTCCAAAATAAAGAAAAAGAAGAAAAGAAACCACTGAGTGATTTTTATGAAAAATTTTACAAAATACGAGTATTCAAGGCTTGTAGGTGCAAGGGCATTCCAGCTTTCACTAGGAGCTCCGCCCCTTATAAAAAAGATTCCTGATTTCAGCAGTTTTGTAGAACTTGCAAAATACGAACTTGAGGAAGGCGTTATCCCCCTTGAGGTTGTAGCGTAAAAGGAGCTTCAACAAGAGTTACATTGTAGTCTTTTCCTTCCTCATAAAGAAGAATTCTTTTTTTTGCATCTATCCAGTCCGTTATAACTGTTTCTCCCTGCGTTATCTCCACCCTGTAAGCATCCCTTCCCAAAACTTTTTCTTTTCCTTTCCCTCTGAATGTTATTTTATCTATCTCAGTACTTCCGATATTGATGCTTACCCCCCATTCCCATTCTTCATTCACTGCAAGCATCCACGGTTTGTAGACTGCAATCATCTGGTTTTCCAAAGTAAAATTATATCCTGAACTGTCGCTTCCATCCGGATATATGCATGTTCCGACTGCTTCATCCCCGACAATAATAATCTGGAGGCATTCAGGGGTTACTCCTATAAGATAACTGATATTTGCACTTTGGTTGACAGTTTCAACCCGATATTCATAATATTCTCCTGGAACCAGCCCCAGCCCTGCAACTTTTTTTATTGGCTCTTCCTTTATCTGAAATGTGCTTTCCTCTGCGATGTTTTCCTTGAAAAAAATATATGGAAAAACAAGAAGAAAAAATATGAACAATATTCCCGCAAGCAGATAATACCTTTTTTTCATCACTGTTTCCTCGCTATTTTTCCGTATTTGGAATAAGGTTTGTCAGTCGGGCTTTTTAATTCATAAAGTGTAATCTGGGAAACCCTCATTCCGGAATAAAGAACAATACTGAACGGGGCAAGATTAACTATCTCCAGAACCTGCCTGTTGTCACTCCCCGGCTGGACAAGAGAAGATGTGACATGAACTGTCAGCCCCATCCTTGCATACCTGCTTCTCCCGTCAAGGCGCCCCATAACATTCGGAGGGAGAGTTATTTTTTCCTTTGTAAGCCCCATGCACATTTCTCCAGGATTGAGAATCACTTTGTCAATTTTCCTTTTTACAACCGCATCCCTGAAACCAACTTTCCTTAAATCAACCTGTTTTGCTATATACTTTTCCTTGAAAAAATACCAGGTATCGCTTAACGTGAGGTCTATGGAAGAGCCGCCTATTTGGTCTTTTTTAAGAGGTTTAACTTTAATCTTCCCTTCCTTAATATATTTTTTAATATCTCTGTTTGAAAGAACCATATTATTCTTTAGCCTCACCCATATTTAAAATTTTCTTCTGAATCTTATCTCATGCGATGCAAGATAATCCGCAATCCAACCAAGAAATGGGCAGAAAAAGTTTCAAAAGAAGTCAGAAATTTTCTTCTTAAATTAGGGCATTCAGTGGTTGAAAAAAATGCCCAGATTACATTCTGCATTGGGGGCGACGGAACGATTTTTTACACCCACCACAAAGGAGGGGCGGAAGGTTCAATAATCGGCATAGGCTCAGATACAAGCCATATTTGCCAGCTCAATGCAAAGAACTGGAAAAACAAACTTCCCGGACTTTTAAAAAACGGCAGAAACCAGAAGAGGATAACCCTCACTGCAAAATGCGGAAAAAAATCCTACTGTGCCATAAATGATGCGGTTCTTCACACCAGGGATTACAGGCTTATTAGATGCACCTACACCCTAGGAGAAAAAACAACTTCATTTGAAGGAGACGGCCTTATAATCTCAACACCCACCGGTTCGACAGCATATGCTTATTCTGCAGGAGGCGTAACTATTGAGGGGGATGTAGAAGCAATTGAGATAGTCCCTATTTCGCCCTACAAACGCACAGTTTTTCCCTACATCGTAAACGACAAATCCGAAATCAGGATGTACGCCGACCGGCCATCCGATTTTGTTATTGATGGAATCTACATAAAAGAACTGAAAAAAAACGAATCCGTTATAATTAAAAAAGGTAGGAAGATTAATTTTCTGTTATGACCTTCAAAGAAGTTCTGAAAAATGGCTCTTATGAAGCCAAAGTCAGGGCACAGGGCATTATACAAAAACATACTTTAAAGGTTGAAAGACTGGATACGCTGGTTGGAAAGGTTCCCTTCCTTGTATCCGAGCATGAAATCCCGGATATGGAGCTTGTAAAAATCGCCGAGGAATCTGGATTACCAGTAATCCAAAAAAATCTGAAAGTATTTCCGAGAGGAAAAATGGCAAGCGATTTTTCAGGTTTGTAATTATCCCAGCTGTCTGATGTGTTCTACTACCTCCATCCCTATTTTTATCTGGGCTTCCTTAGTATTCCCCCCGATATGCGGGCTGAAAAATACATTGTTTAATTCCAGCAGTTTTCCTTTATATGGTTCTTCCCAATACACATCAAGGGCAGCACCCCCAACTTTCCCGTTTTTAAGCCCCTCAAAAAGAGCATCCCCGTCAATTAAAGGGCCCCTCGCCATATTCAGGAGATAAACTCCGTCCTTCATTTTCATTATTGATTCTTCATTAATCAAATTTTTTGTCTCGGGGACAAGCACAGTATGAAGGCTGATTACATCTGATTTTTTAAATAATTCATCAAGAGAAACAGATTCTGCAAATTCACTTTCCTTTGGCCTCGGGTCATACGCTACGACATTCATTCCAAGCGCCTTGGCCTTTTGTGCGACCATTGAGCCGATTCTCCCGAACCCAACAATCCCCAATGTTTTCCCCTCAATTTCATTTCCAAGAAGCTGTTTTTTAATCCAGTTTCCTTTTTTCATTTCCTCATGTCCCCTGTAAACCCCCCTCATAAGACAGACCATCATCCCGATTGCAAGCTCTGCAACCGCGTTTGATGATGCTCCGGGAGTATTCAGAACTTTAATCCCTCTTTCTTTGCAGTATTCAGCATCAACATTATCAAGGCCAACGCCAGCCCTTATAACTGCTTTAAGTTTGGGTGCACTTTCCACAACTTCCTTTGTGATTTTGGTTGCGCTCCTGACAACCATAACCTCTGCATCCTTTGCGGATTCCATCAAATTCTCAGGTTTATACTCAACTTCCCCCAGCTTTTTTATTCCGTCCAGAACCTCTTCCTGCATTGTATCGCATACAAGTATCTTCATAACCAGCACCTGTTTACCTTCTGTTCCGTTTTTTATTTAATCCTATCCAAAATGATATGTTTAAAAGAACTATTTGTGTCAATTTAAGTGTGAAAATGAGATTTAAAACTTATAATCCTAAATCCAAAAAGAAAAAACCCTTTCGTGGTTTTAAAAGAGAAAACATTGGAGAATGGAAATTCACCTGCAGCCGTTTCAGTGATTATGCTGAACAGGCAGTTTCAGTATCTTTCCTCGGCAGGCTGCCCGTTATAATGAGCGGGAACTCAATTTCTGAATGGGTAAACAACACAGCTTCAGAAATAAACTGCGGACCTGTTTTGGTTTGTGCAGGACATTACATGCCTAATCTTGAAGATTTTAATCATTTTGGCGACGGCCCGTCTTTTATGGCGGATATGGGGTTTTCAGTTATGAATCTTTTAAACCTTAGAAACATACATGCAGATTTCCTCCTTCTTATAAATGATGTCCATATGCCTCAAACCTTAGACCAGCACAGGAACATATTCAGGGAAAAATTATACGAAGATTATACTTTCCCAGAAAAGTTAATGAAAAAAATTCAATTAATGAGAGACACTCTTCCCTTATTCAATCTTCTTTACATTGGAGAAAAACAGCTTTACAACCGTTTCCGTTTGACCTTCAGAAGAAAAAATCTTGCAAAATTTTTAGAAGATAAACAGGATTACCAATATACTCTTCCGAATGGAAAAACCTTCCTCCTAACCGAAGAATCATATTCCAAGTGTGTGGGTGCTGTTGCCCAAATGTTTAAAGAAGTATATAATTCAGGATATTCAACACTGGTATTTGTTTATCCTTCCTGCGGACATGAGAATATCCAGCTTGCTCTGGAAATTTCAAGAAATGCTTTTGCACCTTCAGACCCAGGTTCCAAAGACTTAAACCTTTTCTTTATTTATGTCAACAAACCCTGTTTTTAACCCTTAATTTTCTCAAGAGCGTCAAAACATTTATCCAGCATTTCTTTTGTCACATACCCCATATTTGAGATTCTGAGACCGTTTTCGGAGTAAATTCCCTTGCATCCTACAATTACAATCCCAAACTCTTCCTTCATCCTTTTTTTAATTTCCTTTGCATTGTCCCCGCCTTTGAATGCAGTTACAGTGTATGATTCAAAACCAGGTTCAGGAATAAGTTCAAATCCTAACTCAACAATTCTTTTCCTTACATATTCAGAAAGTTCCTTGTGTTTCTGGACTGCCGAAGGAACTCCCCCTCTTTCATCCATCATATCAAATGATTTCCTTAATGCCCGCATAATTGTTATTGCAGGAGTAAAAGGTGTCTGTCCGTCTTTCTCAAACCTTTTTTTGTATGCCCTTAAGTCATTGTAAAACCCAGGGATTTTATCCCTAGATTCAATCCTCTCAACAGCTTCCCCACTAAGCCCGAGAATTGCAAGCCCGGGAGGGCATGCAGGTCCTTTTTGTGAACCAGTAACAAAACCATCCAGACCAAACTCCTTCATATCCATTTCTGTTCCCGGCCATGCGGATATACAGTCCAAAATAGTAAACATTCCTTTCTTTTTTGCATATTGGGTAATCTCTTTTGCATGATTCCTTACTCCATACCCCGTTTCATTATAAACCATTCCAAAAACCTGTGCACCGCAGTTGTCAATGTGCTCCTTTGCCCTTTCCAGATTCCATCCTTTTCCTGCATCCAAAGAATGAATTTCAGTATTTGTATATGCCTTTGCGGTTTTTCCGAGTTTGTCTCCAAAAACACCGTTTGAAAAGCAGACCATCTTTTCATCAGGCTTTGCAATATTCATTATCAGTGTTTCAAGACCGAGAGTTCCAGAACTCGTAAGCAGATGCACATCCTCCGCATTAAGATATGCTTTCATCCTGTCTTTAAGATTGGTATATAATTCAGTAAATTCAGGACATCTGTGTGTTATCATCTCTTCTGTCTGTGCCTTCATTATCTCTTCAGGTATATAAACCGGACCCGGACTTAAAAGCATCATTTAATCACCAGTTAGTATATCACGATTACAGGCTCAACATATCTTCTTACATTTCCGTTGTATGCCCTGTTTTTCAGCAAATTCTTTAGATATTCCTTGGATTCATGAGGCTCCTGATGCAGCCACCCCAGTCTCATATTAAGCCTTATTATCCTGTCGGGTATCAAGTGCCTTGTTGACTTTGGCGGGAATGCCTTTCCCGCAAGAGCCCTTTCTATAACTTCTTCTTTTTTATAAATGTATCTACAGAAAACGGACCTTCTTTTTTTAAGTTCTATATCAATCCGGTCATCGGCGATATAATCAAATGTATTGTCATCAAGGAGGCTCATTATCCTCTGCTGTTCTTCTACAAGCTCATCAAGTTCGTATTTTTTCGGTTCAACAAGATAGCAGGATTTTTCCCCCTCTCCGTTCACAAGCATAAAAAGTGCCTCCTTGTTCTGAATTTTCTCTTTTCCATCTTCATAATCTGTTTCTTCAAGTCTTAATCCTATACCTTCCAGCTGTT
>JAFGQX010000049.1 GCA_016935455.1 Microcaldota archaeon | reverse complement strand
ACAGCCGGTTCCGTCGTCAACTAAAATAAGGGAGATATCATCAGCAGTATAAGGATCAATCTGCCCCACAATCCACATCAGGCCGAAGAAAACTACAAGAATCATTGCCATTACTTTGAACTGGCCCATCATCATTTTTCCCATTCCGCCTAAAAGGGCAGTCTGCTCCTTCATTATCGCTTCTGCCTTAGCATCGTTTTTTTCTTCTGTTGCTTTTTTATATTTCTCATTAAGTTCTCTGCTTTTTTTATTAATCTCTTCCATCTCCTTCTGGTTTCCAAATCTGTACTGGATTACTCTTGCAAATATAGAATAAGCTAAAGCAAGCACTGTAACTATAATAAAAAAGTATTCCATCATAGGAGAGTTTATTTTAATAATCTTTTTATAGGTTGCCTTTTGGGTTTGGGTTTGGGTTTTGCAACTTGTCTTAATCTGGCCAAGAAACCCTTATGTTTGACGAACATTTCCGGACCGGCTGGGTCGGGATTTCTTGCATACTGGGTAATTTTTTTCTTTACTTTTCTTTTAACCGGAATACCCTGTTCAATTGCATTTTTAAACAGAAGGACAAGGAGATCATTAAGTGTACACTCTTCTAAAAAAGGTTTTTCAAAGTGGGAGATATGTTCTTTTGAAGGCGGAAAGCCGTTTCCAAAAGCGCCGATTAGTCTGTTAAGATATTCCTTCCCGATAATCTGAATCTCTTTAAATTCGCTTAAACAGCACTCTGCAAGAGACTTTCTCAGGCCGTATACCTCCCTGCCTTTTTTGAGCATGTTCAAAATCCTGAGTGCAAGCCTCTGCCTTACGTGGAGCTGATTATCGGAGAGGACCATTTTATTCAGGTCATACTCAGAATAGGTAATTTTGATTCCGTTTTCAAGCATATTCAAAAGAAGGGAAGCGCCTCCAAATCTCACAAACGGGGAATCCGAATAGAGAGTGCCGGTGATATCAAAGATAAATGGGCTGATATCCTGCCCGTCATTTAAAGCTGAATCAAGAATAACAAGTCCTTTTAGATTGAAGTATTCAAATTCATCATAAAGGAAACTGAATAAACCGCCCGTGTCCAGAAGGGATTTTACTTTTAGAGGCGTTAGAACCTCTCCGTGGTAAAAAACATCTTGTTCTTTCTGCATTCAATAACCTTGTTTTATCTTTTTCTTTTGTTTTTGGAACCATTGTTATTTCTGGGATCGTTCACTCCGTTCATTATGGCTCTCAGCTGGGCCGTAACTCTATAATCCCCGCCCGCCAGAGGCAGAAAAAGCTTTGCGGTCTGCGGGTCTATAAGCCTTATGCCTGTGAGGTCAATGTGGAGTTCTATTGAACCGGCAACACCCAATGGGTCTTTAAGTGAAACTTTTTTCTTTTTTCCTTTTGAAGTCAAATAATAAACATCTGAAATCTCGGATAAATCCTGAACTGCTTCTGCGGCAGCCAGCAAACCAATTTTGTTGGTATCCAGTTTAATGGACTTCTTTTTAATTCCGCCATTGCAGTGGATTACAAATTTAACTTCTTCTTCTGACGGGATTTCTTGTCTCATTCTGGATATCAGACTGCTTCCGCTCTTTCTCTTCATCTGGCCAATCAATGATTTATGAGCTTTAACTGCATCTTTCCCCAACACAGTTGTTTTCCCTTTATAAAACCAATGCGCCGCTCCGCCATATTCTGCGTAATCATTCTCATTATCAGTACGGAATATCATCTCAGAATTTACATACGGTACAAGGGGGTTTGCCATTTCAACATCAACATGGAGGGATTTGTATCCGTTGACCTTTTCTATCATTCTTGCATCTATTTTTCTTAAAGTATATGTGCCCAGTTTTTCGTTAAGTTTCCCCCAATATATTGATGCTGCTTTTCTAAGTTCTTTGCGTATTCGTTTTTTGTCCGAAAGAATAATACTGCCGTCCTCATCTCTTGTACGGATTATGATTTTTCCTGCAACAAGGTCGTGGATTTCGTTGTAAAGGATTTTACGAATTAAATCTAAATCATCCGGACTGAGAGAAGAAAAATCCGAACTGCCGTATAGGCTTTTCACACGGTCAAGAATTTTAAGAGTAAGGGAACCTATGCCTTTACCCCTTGTTCTTGGGATATATACTGCATCCAGCCCGTCTTTTTTTAGTTCTTCGACAGTTTCATTTGCCGCACTGTCAACCTTTTCCTGTGTATCTGTAATTACTTCTGAAATCTGAACTGTTTCTTCGGCAATAAATTTATATGCCTCTGGATGAAGCTGCAAGGCTGCAAAATTTTTCATATTTCTTACCGCTCCGCCAAAACCTAACAGGTCCCCCACAGCAGCATGAAATGAAAGAATTCTTTCTGCAAGATTACGCTTTATTTTTTCTAAAACAGTTTCATTACTGCCATTAAGAGAAATCAGAAGTTTTAGGGAAGCATCCCTAAAAACAGTAAAGCTTGAAAGAAGTAAAACCCTCACAATCTCAGCCAGAGGCGCATTTTCAAGGATATTCTTGTATTTCACCGGATGATACGTGGGGTCTTCATCTAAACGTCTCAGCTCACGGAAGGTTTCCAGTTCCTGAATAAATACAGGATTTAGTTTAAGGTCAACCGGAAGAAAAGAATCATCCGGAATCCAGTGATAAAGAATCAAGTCAAGAAGAATAAGATTGTGCCTGCCTTCGTTTCCGCCTTGCAATTCAAGGGGTATGGCTTCGGGGGTTAGTATATTATGATGTTCTGCATAAGCCAGCAGGCTTGACACATACTGCTGCACCCCCTTCAAAGAACTTTCGTCGTTTAAGAACTTTGAAAAATTTTTTATGGATGAATTTAGAGAAGATGCAATATGTTCCTTCCCCTGCTTCTTAAGACTGGCCAGGTCCTCTTTTCTAACCTGTCTTCCTTTAACCCTTAAACCCATAAATGTATATATACTACCATTTATTTAAAAGGGTTTCTATTCAGAAAATGCGGACTTCGGCCTTCCTTAAATCAGAATAATTCTTGGAGCCTGTAAGGAATGCACAGACTTTCATCTGGGTTATCCATCTTTCTACTTCTTCCCCAGTTCTTTTCTCTTTCCACGCTTTGAGGAAGGGATATGCTCCTCCTGCAAGTTCGGCACCCAAAACAATGCATTTTGCGCAGTCTATCCCGCTTCTTATTCCTCCGCTTGCGATTAGAGGCAAAATTCCTTTGCACTGAAGGATGCTTTCCGAAGTGGGAATGCCCCAGTCATCAAAACCGTCAACCATTCCGTTCCTTAGATGCTCAACTTTGCTCCAGGATGTTCCGCCTGCACCCGCGACATCTATCCAGCTTACACCTGCATCTTTCAATCCAAGTGCAACAGAAGAGGATATTCCGCTTCCAACCTCTTTTGCAATGACCGGAACCGAAAGTCTTCCGCACAATCTCTCAATTGATTTTAAAATTCCTGTGAAATCCCGGTCTCCTTCCGGCTGAATTGCCTCCTGAAGGGGATTAAGATGAACTGCTAGGGCATCCGCTTCCACTTTTGAAACTGCATTCTCTATCTTTTCTACCGGGTATCTCTTAAGCTGGAACGCACCTATATTTCCAATCAAGGGAATTGAAGGTGCTGTATCTCGAACAGTATATGTTTTAACCAGCGATTCATCCTCAATCATTGCCCTCTGGGAACCCAATCCAAAGGCGATTGAATATTTCTCGCATACTGCTGCAAGGTCGTGGTTTATTTTTTGTGCATGCTTGTACCCGCCGGTCATTGCCTCTATAACAATCGGACAGGAAATTTTTTTCCCCAGGAATTTGAGTGACATATCTATCTTATTAAAATCACATTCCGGAAGTGCATTATGAACAAAATCAATTTTCTCCAGACCTGTGGTTTTTTCAAACTGGACATTGTTTTTTAAAACAACTTCAACATGGTCTTTTTTTCTTTTTTCAGTTTTATTCGGCATCATTACACCTTACCTGGCAAGCGGGTATCTTTCCATATAAATCTGGCTCTGGAGGATTATGAGGAACGGAAGGATATACAATGAATTAATCAAAAGAACAATCCAGCTTCCTATTTCCGAAGGGATAATGAAGAAGACTACGAGTTCAACCAGGGAAAGAGAAATCAGGCCGATTAAAATCCACGCAAGGAGGTGCAGGGGCAGTTTAAGCACAAGATTAAAGGAAGCGGCTATTGCCCTTGTAGTATCGTAATTGTCTATTACTATTGCGGGAGGAACAAAAAAGAAGGCACAGTAGATTATAAGGGAAAGAAAAGGGTAAATTATTTCCTGCATCTGCATTCCGTAGCTTAAAAGCTGGACGGCAAATATCAAAAGCGCAATCAAAACAAATACAAAGAATATTTTTGTTGCATAAACCCCCATCGCTTTCAGTATTTCTTTTGGGATTTTGTTTTGGGTTCTTTTGGCTTTGATTATGAGATTTATGTTGGTTATCACATCTGCAAAAATGAATATGGAAACAAGGTATGCAAGAATTGTAATCCCTGTAGAAATCGGGTCCATCTCAGGTATGCTTCCTGTCCGGATTATTACACTTCCAAGTGCATTATAGGTTGGGGCAGGAACTGCAAAAAGAATTACAAATGCTGCAATAAGCGGAAGTGCAAAAATTGAAACCATCCCTGCTTTTTTAGTGTAAAGCTGCCAGGCATGATTTAGAACTCTCTTGAACTCGTGCATTAGTTAATTAATACTGCGTTGTTTATAAATATTTCTGGAATAAGACTAAATTTAAGAGGGCCACTGATGGAAAAAAAGGAATACACTCTTTCTGAGAAAGAGGAAATTTTTGATGATATCAAGGTGTTCAGATTTATTCCGAAGGACGGGGAAAATATCAGATACACTGCGGGACAGTTTTTTAAAATTGGGGATGCCGGTAAAAAAGAAGAGCCGAAATTCAGGTATTATTCTGCTTCGTCTTCCCCAGATATGGATTATCTTGAATTTGCGGTTAAGATAGTGGGTAGATTCACGGGGCACCTGGATTCCCTCCCCATTAATTCGTTTGTTCAGATGGAAGGCCCTTATGGACATTTTATATACGGCGGGGAGGAAAAATCCCTTTTTATAGGGAGCGGAGTGGGGGTTGCACCTTTAATGTCAATTATACGCGGGCTGAAATACCAGAATAAAATTAAGGATGCAATACTGATTTATGGGGGAAGAAAAACCGAAAAAATGCCGTTTTTTAAAGAACTGGGCAGGCTGGAAGAAGAAAGTAAAGGTTTGAAGATTTATTATGCACTTACAGGTGAAGAAAAACTTCCGGAAGGATGCAAGGGAGTTTTAAAAAGAATAGATATTGGGGTAATCATGCAGTTGGTACCGGATTTCAGAGAAAGAACAATTTATATGTGCGGGCACAAAGAAATGCTTTCCTCGCTTAATAAAACACTTCAGATAGAAGGATTATCTCTGGAGAAAATAAAAATAGAAAGATGGGGCTAGCCTTTCTTTTTGGTTTCTGCATTATATTCCAGATATGAATAAACAAACAGCCAGCAGACAGAGGTCAGTGCCGGAATTAAAACCAGATAAACAGTATAAACTGGGAAGATAATTCCAAAAAATGCAATTATTCCTGCGGCTTTGAACAGTTTTGAACCCATTTTATGTGTTTTGTTCCACACCTCTTCGCTGCTCAGAGTCCAGGGGGTTCTTATTCCCACAAACCAGTT
>JAFGQX010000048.1 GCA_016935455.1 Microcaldota archaeon | reverse complement strand
TTCCATTTGAATGCCTAAACCAATGTTCTTATTTTTTAATCCTTTTGTATCCAATCACCCGCCATGAAACTGGTTAGAAGACGTTATAACTCTGATAGGAATATTGATTCAAAAAGTCCAAAAAGAAGGCGCACAGCAGCCATTGCGGTTTCAGGGGTTGCCCTCACTGTTTTTCTTTCTTTTTTTATGTGGGACCAAGCAAATTCAAAAGAACCAAAATTCACTACTTCTATTGTTGAATGCAGATCCAGCGGAGGCATTTCTAAAAAAGAAGTTCCCCCTTCCGAATCATTAAGATTAATTTCTGACCCGAAGAATAAATGTTCAGTTGAGCTTTGTGATTCCAATAAAAATTGCGTGGAGTCTGAAGAAAATGAAATTAAAACCGTATCTGCACAGCTGGAAGAACATCAGTCATTAATAAATAAAATGTCAACTCTGCTCGTAGGTGTGCTCGTCTTTATAATCGGCCTTTTAGGATATTCTTCTTTTCTGGATGAGGAAAAAAGTGCCAAAAAAAGATAGGGCCTATCCGTACATTCCCCCGAATCCTTCTCTTCCTCTTTTTACTGTTTTTGATTTCACAAGGCTGGTCCTTAATTCAGCCATTATTTCTTCAGCTTCCTTGTCCAGTTTTTTTGTGTCTATATCTGTTCCGATATAAAATGACAGCGCCTTGAGAACATTCGCAGATGCGCCCGGGTCCATATAATCCTCATTCGCCTCGCCCAAAAATAAAACCACCGGATATTTTTCTACAACCCCCTGTGTGAGAAGCACACCTGTAACTCCGGTTGTGGCGCCTTCCTTTATCGGCTTGAATTTTTTTGTCCCGAGAAGCTGGGATGCTATTTTTTCATTGCTGGAAACCACAAAAACATCTTTCGGATTTCCTTTAAGTGAAATCCCGCCCAGAGAAATTATTTTTGAAGCTTTCACTGATTTTGCAAATTTAAGTATCTGTTTTGCAAGGTCACCGGATACTGATATGGGTATCGACATTTCAGAAAGAATCACCACAAGATTGTTCCTTTTGGAATAATGAATTCTTGCAGGAGGATACGGCCTGAAATTATGTATGGAAGCAAGAGGAGCGAATTCAGGACTTGTGATATATCCGATAAACTCAAAATCAAATGAATCAACAAGATAGGATGCAGCGATGCTCCCCACAAGACCTGTCCCCGGAAGTCCGACAACAACTGTCGGATTTTTGGCCTTCAATTTGCCCAGAATATGAAATTCTACCGTCATACATCTATATCCCACAGAAAGCTTTTTATATGGTTGGTTGTTTAATTTTTAACGATAACAATGTCAGTTAAAAAAAGCTCAGTTTCAATGCCGATGACCCAGGCGGGCATACTTGGGATAACTTCCGATACAGAGCTGGGAGGCATTAAATTTGACCCAAAAACAGTTGTAATTGGAATTGTTCTGTTTATCGTTCTGGTAAAAATAGCCTCAATGCTTATTCCTCTTGCATGATTTCTTTTGAAATTCTTGAAACGTCTTCCCTGTTTTCCCTGTTGCACAGGACAAGAACTTTTTTTCTCTTCTCTTCAGCATACTTGAGGGAGTTTACCAGCTCTGAAAGTTCATCAAGCTTTTTCATTTCATTTTCTGTTTTTACCATTATTGAGACAGGTTTTGATATCTGGACAGGCATGTCCAGGATTGTTTCCGGAGCGGTTTCTGCAGCTGCCAGTTCCAGTTCTTCAATTTTTTCCTCAGTTTCAGGAGAAAGTTCAAATGAGTATGCTACTTTCATAAGGTCTCTTTTAATCAGCCTTCTGCCCATAATCCCCGCATTTTCATTTCTGGAGCTAATAAGCCGCATAAGAACCTCGTCATCAGAAAGGTTGAGGACCTCTTCCGGCTGTATGTCCCCTGAATCAATTGCAAAAAGAAGGGCGCTCTGAAGCATTGCCGATGCAATTCTTACAGTGGGGTGCATATAAACCGTTGAAAACATCAGAAATCTGCCTATAAGTAGAGATTCAGCAGCTTCAAGTCCGCTGTTTTTTATTCCGAGTATTCCGTCTTCAAAAAATACAGTATGTATGATCCTGTCAATATCAATTATTCCGTATGCAACTCCAGTATTGTGGGCATCTCTCTGGAGATAATCCATCCTGTCCGAGCCGATATCCGAAGACACTATCTGTCCGAATGGTTTTTTTGAAATCTCAATAATCTCTTCAGGTTCATACTGCGCCCCTATAACATCAGCAATTTCAGTATCCGTTATCTTTTTTGCACCTATAAATTCATGGCTTCCCATAACATTTGAAAGTATTTTTTCAGTTTCATGGGAAAATGCGACATGCCCGATATCGTGTAGAAGTGCATAAAGCCTAATTTTCTCTTTTTCCTCCCCGTTTATCCCGAGTTTTTCACATATGAGCGAGGACAGATGAAGCGTTCCTATCGCGTGCTCAAACCTTGTGTGTGTAGCGCTTGGATAAACTAGATTTGTCATTGCAAGCTGTTTTATTCTTCTCAGTCTCTGGAATTCTTCAGTATCTATTATTCCCTTTTCCAGCTCGGTAAATTCTATGTTTCCGTGAATTTCATCCTTTATTATCATACTTACACCAGCGAAAAAACATCTTTCCTGTTTTCAATCGCCTCCCCCTTTTCGCACAGCACCCTGAACAGTGCAAGAGCCCCTTCCTCGCTGTTGTTCATTGCTCCAGCAATCTCCTGTATGGTGGAGGGCTCTTTTAATTTTGTTTTAAGAATTTTCATATTTGCCAGATAAAATCCTTGGGTTATAATATAGAATTTTTCGTCAAATCCTCTTGTTCCCATTATCTGCTTTTTCTGCATAAGTATCTTGAATTTTTCAGAAACTTTTTTTGCTTCATCCTCATTTTCAAAAATCATATATCCGTTTGAAAACAGAGGCGAATAGTTTTCTTCTCTTCTATCAGGTTTTTTTGTCTTTTCTGTGTTGTGTTTTTTCCAGGCTTCAAATACCCTGTCGCTTATAGTATATACTCCCGTTTTTTTGTATTTTCTTCCGTAGAAAACATTGACAATCTTCTGTTTAATCATTCTGCCGAGAATTTCGTTTTCCTTTTTGGTGAACATTTTGGATATATAAGCCGGATTTCTCTTTTCAAATTTTATTGACATCAGCCTTCCAATTATGCTCATCTCATCTTCAGAAATCTTTTCCCCTGATTTTTCTTTCTGCTTTGCGGGCGGAGCGGAAATCAAGTAGTACCCTTCCCTTAATTTAAAAACTTCAAGAGATTCAAACTCTGAGAGTTCGTCCGGGAGACGGATATATGTTTTTCCACCTTTTTTAATCAGGCCGGTATGCATAATTTAAATTGGCAATGGAAGTTTAAATAACTATTTCTTTACAGGTATTCTCACTTCAAGTATGCCGTTTTTATACTCCATCTTTTTCTTTTTGTAGTCTACTGCTTTTTTGAATTCTATTTTTTTATAATAGTTTCTTTTCTTTCCGTCAACATCTATCTCAAGTTTTTTGCTGTCCCCCTTTAATGTAATGTCCTGTTTTGTAACCCCCGGAACTTCTGCAACGACTATTACTTCTTTTTCTCCTTCAACTACGTCAACAAGCGGCTCTCTTTCTCCCTCATCTATTTCTTTAACCGCTTTTCTCTGTGGCGGAATGTTTCCGAATTCCCTTATTACCGGCTTTCCGTCAGGGCCTATTTTTATGGACACCCCCCTCACAGCCATTTTCCCAGGTTTGCCTTTTTCCATCATCTTTTCAAAGTCCTCAAAATCAGCAAAATCCTTCATCATTTTTTCCTGCATCTCTTCCATTTCCTTGAAAAGATTCATAAAAATATCATTAAAAGTCCATTTTTTCTTTTTCATAACCCCTCACATACTCAAAGAGGAAGACAAATTATTTAAATTAAACCGGAGAAGTAAGCTAAAAATTACAAGGTGTTTAAATGGACAAAAATTCAGAAAATTCCACCCACCCTTTTGACAGCATTCCCAAGCCTGTTAAAGAGGGTGATGAAGTTGAGGTAACAATTACAAATGAAAGCCAGAGGGGAGACGGAGTTGCAAAGGTTGACGGCTTTATTGTTTTCGTTAAGGATGGGAAGAAAGGGGAAACGATTAGGATAAAAATAACCAGCGTGGGAAGAACCCACGCAACAGCGGAAAAAATCAGCTCCTGATTCTTAAATAAGCAAAAAGCATTATTATGCCTACAATGGCAGGCGGAACAAAAATTTCCGCTATACTTTTTGTTTTGTATGTACTGCTTGGCCTGTGAATTTCAGGGTTGAATTCCACTTCGCTGCCCTCCTCGCTTATGTTTCCGTAGTGTGTCATCATCCTGCTGTAGACTATGTATGTCTCTTCCTCTTCATTGTTGAAAATATCAACCACTTTAAATGAATCATTGTGCTTTCCCAGGGCTTCATAACTCATATTGGCAAGATATACGAAATAAAATGAATCATTTTCTTTCTCAAGAGGCAGCGGGCTGTTAAGGTGTGTTCCTTCCTGTATGTTCATCCCCGCAGAATCCCCGTTTTCAGTCAGCTCTATCCTCCAGAATCCGTGCTCATCGCCCAATATGCGATATCCCTTAAGAACAGCTTCTCCCCGCGTTTCATTGGCTTTCATTTCAGCATAATACACCGGAAATTTTGAAAGAACAACAACCTCAAATTTGTTGTTTTTGTACCATTGTTCTTTTAGCACTGGTTTTGAAAGAAAGAAAACTTTTTTTGCGTCCCCGACAGTATGATTGAGTTTTTCCGTTCCCTCGCGGTAGTATACTATAATTTTTGTTTCATCTATACAGTAGCAGGTCGGCACCCCCTGAGAACTCATACTGCATTTTTCCTTTGTTTCAGTGTAAAGGTATCTGAATTCAATTCTCCATATCAATTCTATATCCAGCGTTTCTCTTCCGTCTGCATATTCATAGCCGAGCTCCGGAATGATGTCCTTAAGCAGAAATCCGTCCAGTTCTTTTTCAATTGTTTTGTTTCTGAATGCATACTTTATTTTTGCAGCAGAAGTGATATTCTTAAGCATCTTATTGTCCCCTCCGCAGTTTCCGATGTCTTTTTCAACATAATCCGTATATTTTGCCCCCCAGCACCAAAGAAGTGCATTGCTTTCCGAACTGCTTATGTACCCGTTTACAGAAGGGAAAACCCCGACCGGTTTAATCTCCGCGAATGTAACTGGATTGTAAAAGTCAGGTTCATCAGTTCCAGCCTTTTCATAGGGACAGACACTTTTCAGTATCTGTTCATTATGGCTTTTAACTGTTGCATACGGGAACTCAGCAAATAAAAAAGAAATGAGAAGCAGGACAATTATAATTTTTCTCATAAGTAGTCCTCAATATTGTGTATATCTGCAAGCGAAAGTTTGCCGTTTTTTACTCTTATCATGAGTATTGATTTTTCTTTCTGGCTCAGCGAATCCATAAACTGGTTTATGCGTGTACTGTTCTCAAAAACCATCACTGCCCTCTTCTTCCCTATCTTTCCTCCCGGAAGAATAACGTCGTAATCTTTTGTTGAAAACACACTTCCCTTTGTCTCGTACTGGATTCCATTTTCGATAAGCGCTTCCCTCACCTTTCTGTTCATTACATTTTTGGTTATGTCCCCGCTTCCTTTGAGCTGATAATATGAGTGGTATGATTCCACAGCGCCTTTTTTCTTGAGGGTGCCCAAAAGATTTTCCACGCTTCCTTCTTCCAGATCATATCCGTCTGTAACCCATTTTTTAAGAGCCGCAGCGTATTCCTGGGTATTTATTACTCCGTTTATTCCGTATGATTTTGAAGCTTTTTCAAAAACTTCCGCAAGTTTTTTTGCTGATATTTTTATTTCCTTTATCGGTGCAGTTCTTGCCGCATCGTCAACTCTTAGTTTATACACCGGCCTTCTAAGCATCCTTGCCCCGAAGTAAAGAAGAACAAGCACCAGAATTATCCAAGGCCCGTAATTGGCGTAAACCGCGAACGGGTCTGTTTTTTCATTGTAAATAAAAACTTCAAATGCCTGTCCGTATGCAATAAAATTAAACGTATTTTTTCCTTCCTGAAGTTTTGCAGGAACCACCAGTTCTCCGTTGCTGACGCTGAAGTTCTGCTGGTTTGTTGAATTATTCAGGAATACAAGCATTCTCAGTTCCTTCACCGGTTCTTCGTCTATGGATACGTTGAATCTGAATTTATAATCTGTGGAACCTGCAAAGACCACCGAAAAGTTCTTCACTTTAATTATTCCTGAATTTTTTGTTCCATTATAATCTTCAATCTTAATTACATAAATTCCCGGTTTGCTGAATTTGAACTGTTTGTAAAACACATTCTCAGTTCCAAGTTTTGGTATCTTTTCCTCCCCAATCACTTCTCCATTTTTTTCAATCTTTAAAACCGGGACACCTTCTGTTTTGCTGAGGTCAAAATATTTTGAAACAGTTTCCCATGTGAATATATCCTCAAATTCAGTTGTTTCCTCAGTTTTATTTAGCTGCATATCCACGGCCTTTGTTCCGTTGGCAGTGGGTGCAAGTATTCTTGCATATCCTGCATTTTCAAGAGGAATAATCTCAGTTCTTAAGCTGTCTGAATAAGGAACCTGGTTTTCGGATACAAGCATCCATTCATTAAACAAGACCATATCCATTATTTCATTTTCCCGTCCATCCTGATAATATTCATCAAGAGTTCCTTCAAGAACAACAATTTTTTTCTTTGTACTTTCATTTAATTCTTCATACCAGTTCTTTTCCTGAACTCCTTCTTTTATCATCAAGTCTGTTTTTCCAAGGTAAATATATTCCGAACCGGTGGTGTTTTGTATTTTTTCAATAAGCGAATTTGGCATTGCGCCAAGTGGAACTACAACCAGCGTATTGTCTGAAACCTGCGAAGCATCAATTATCTCTTCCAGCTCTATGCCGTATTTCTCAACAGTCCGCAGGTCTTCTGAAAAAAAGTCAAGGTATTCTGCACCTATCCCGCCAAGACCCTTAAAAAGCTGGACCTTGGTATAAGGCTGATTTTCAAGAAGAAGCACTTTGAATTCCCCTTCTTTATATCCCTGGTATGCAATATAAAAATAATCCCCTGCAGTATCTGCCTTTTTAATCAAAAACGGAACTGGTTTTCCTGCTGATATGCTTTCAGGCTCCGCCTTTACTGCAGTTTCTTCATTCTGCAGATTCATAACTGCAATTCCCACAACCCCGATTATCGCAATGACAATCAAAACCAAAACTATTTTTCTAAAGTTCATCCTCCCCAACCTTCGCACCCCTGAGCCAGTTTAAGTCATTCCTGTAAAATGTCCTTATATCCTCTATATTATGCATTATCATAAGCGGCCTTTCCAGGCTCAGCCCCCATGCAAGAACCGGATAGACCTCAGTCAGCGGTCTGGTTACCTCGGGCCTGAAAAGTCCTGCACCGCCCATTTCCATCCACTCTTTTCTGGGTTCATAGAAAACCTCTATTTCCACGCTGGGTTCAGTATAAGGAAAATAGCTCGGCCTGAACCTGACTTTTTTAAATCCAAGTTTTTTGTAAAATTCCTCCAGTATTCCCAGAAGGTTCCTGAATGTGGCATTTTCCCAGCAGATTATTCCTTCAACCTGGTGAAACTCTGCAAGATGCTTGAAATCTGTTGCTTCATTTCTATAAACTCTGCCCACTGCAAAGTATTTTTTGGGTCCCTTTTTAAGTTCTGCAAGCTTTCTTGCACTTAATGCAGTTGTGTGCGTTCTAAGGATGAGTTTTTTTGCTTCTTCAGGGTCCCATTTATATTTCCATCCTTTTTCATGTTCCTTTTTTACTTTGTCAACAATTTTCTTTTCAGGGAGTTCTTCATTTCCCTCAACATAAAATGTATCGGCAAGTTCCCTCGCCGGATGATCCTGAGGCTGAAAGAGAGAATCAAAATTCCAGAATGCTGTTTCAACTATGTTTCCCCTCATCTCCTCAAATCCCATGTCAGTAAATATTCTTCTGATTTTTGTTATTGCCCTGCACATCGGGTGTCGTTTCCCTATTGGTTGGTCTGCCGTTTTTATTTCTACGTTAAACTCTTCTTTGAATCCTCTGGAAAGGGCATCTTTTCCTTCTGCAGTTATGCTTACTGATATTATTTCGCTTTTTTCTTTTTTAAGAAAACCTCTTTTTTCAAATTCATCCAGGTCTTCCTCCGCTATTTTATCGGGTTCGCTGTATGAAAATGCATCTGAATTTTTTCTTTCTGCCTCTCCCTTGCCCATCACCGCCTTGAGAAGGCCACCGTCCACCCTTATCATCCCCTTCCTAATGGCCCACTGGAGCCCGACCTTTCTCTGGAACGGAGTCAGTTCATTTAATCCTGCCCCTGAAACTGCCTTGAGAAAAACAGAATATTCAGGAAGCTCCCCCAATTTTTTTAATTCCATATATTCTCTTCCGAATATTAGATTTTCTTTCTCTTTTTTCCGGACTTCTACAAACTTTTTTCCTTTAAGCGACTCAACTGCGCGCCTAACCATATCCTCGTTCATTCCGAGCATTTCCGAAAGGGTGCTTATCTCCGCTTCTCCGCCTTTTGAAAGAAATTCAACTATCTCCTTTTCTCCGTGATAATAAGCCATATACTCATCCCTTTTTCTTAACTGAGCTAAGTGCAAGATATGAGCCGACAAGTATTATAACCATTCCCAGAACTGCAAATCCATATTCGCCCATGATACTGTCCCTGAATTTGCTGTAAAATGTAGAGAAAAATTCAACTATCTCTTCATCAAGGCCTTCTTCAACCTCATAAACTATTGTGAACCTGTTAAGAACTACGTTGGTCCATTCATATTCCGTTTCTGTATTCGGGAATTTAAGCTCGGACTGGGAGGACGGCAGAGGCCTTACTTCCGTAACCCTTGAGTTTTCCGGAAGGCCGATATGGAGTATTACGTTTTCGCCTATCTTCACATCTCCGCTTTCGGTTGTTTCAAAAAAGAACGCTCTGTCATTAAGAGTAAATCTGGCTGTTCTGGGTTTGTAGGTGTCGCTTGTAAAAATGCCCGTTTTTTCTATTGTTTCTCCGCTTGTACTGTTGTAGAAAGGCTTTGCGTCATAATCCAGCGTCACCTCCCCATGGCATAAATCAAGAAAAGGATTGCAGTTTTTAAGCGTTTGGGGAAGAACCCTGATATTCTGCACATTTACTACATTTCTGTCAAGATGAAAATGCATCTCGCTTATTTTTGTAGTGCCTGCCCAGTATGAAAGGTCATTGTTCTGGAGCCCGCTTATGTACTGCGAGCGGGAGTAGTCTCCCATTACATAAAATGTTACATGCTCCTGTACTCTGGCTGTTCCGTCTTCCCCCATAATTATATTTACTACTGTCTCCTTATGCTGAAATTCAGCGTGGATTGAAGTGAGCAGCAGTAAACTTAGGACTAAAACCTCCCATTTCATATGCTTTAATTCAAAAAATAAACATTTAAAACTATGTTGTCTTACTAAAATATCCAAAATTCAGCTTTTTTTGGTGATAAAATGATAGTAGGTGGAAAAGTAGTTGCCGTTGAGGGAACAAAAGATAAGGAAGAAGCGATTAAAGGTTTAAACATAAACATCGGATTCGAAGAGATAGAGTTTAAGGGAGAGAACATAGATATAAAATATACCTATGTTGTCACCTACAACGAAAATGTCGGACAGCTCAAAATAACTGGCTATCTTTATCTGAAAGAAGACAAAAAGAAAGTAAAAGAGATAGAGGAAGGATGGAAGAAAAACAAAAAAATGCCTGAGGAATATGCAGCTTCCCTTCTTACTGCAATTAATTACAGCGGAAGCGCAAACGGAACCCTTATTGCAAGAGTCCTGAACCTTTCGCCGCCCCTAGTGCCTCCGAGACTTGAGCTTCCAAAACAGTGAAGAAATATGCTTCTTCACGAAAGAATTTTTGAGCTTGCTTTAAGCAGAGGTATATTTTATCCTTCAAATGAAATATACGAGAATTATGCGGGGTTTTATGATTACGGCCCCGTAGGCACCCTTATCAAGAACAGGATAGAAAATTTATGGAGGAGGGAATTTGTAAGAAAAGAGGGGTTTATGGAAATCCAGACATCCATAATAACTCCTAAATCAGTGCTGGATGCCTCCGGACACACCTCAAGCATAACCGACCCGGTCGTTGAATGCCTCAAATGCAAAAAAAGAATGAGGGCGGACCATCTTATGGAAGGCGAACTGGGCATAAAATGGGATGGAAATTTTGAATCTCTTAAGAAAACATTCAAAGAAAAAAACCTCCAGTGCCCTTCATGCAAAGCAAATAATCTTGGAGAGCCTTATGTATTCAATCTTATGTTCAAAACGGGAATTGGTGTTGAGCTTCAGACAGCATTTTTAAGGCCTGAAACCGCTCAAGGCGTGTTTGTAAACTTCACAAGAAATTTCCGAGAAAACGGAACAAAGCTTCCGCTGGGTGTTGCCCAGATAGGAAAATCCTTCAGGAATGAAATCTCCCCAAGAAGAGGTCTGGTGAGAATGAGGGAATTTACCCAGATGGAGCTGGAATATTATTTTGACCCGGACAGTCCTGATTTTGAAGGTTTTGAAAATGTCAGAAAGGAAAAAGTAAGAATAATGACCAAAGAAACCCAAAAAGCCGGAAAAAGAAAAATAGAATGGAAAACCGGAGAGCAGCTTTTAAAAGAAAAGATATGCCCAAACCAGATATTTGCCTACTTCCTTATTAAAGAATGGGAATTCTATAAAATGTGTGGAATCAGCGAGGAAAAAATGCACTTCAGGGTTCTCTTTGATGACGAGGTTCCCCATTATTCTTCAGGGAATATAGACCTTGAGGTTGAAACATCATACGGGATAATCGAGACAATAGGAAATGCTTACAGAACTGATTTTGACCTTTCCCAGCATTCCAGCCATTCTGGCAAGTCCCTCTCAGTAAAAATAGAAGGAAAGGAGTTTATTCCTCATGTTTTTGAAGTTTCAATGGGTGTTGACAGGCTTATATTCTGCCTCCTTGAGCATACCTTCAGGGAAAAAACAAGTGAAAAGGAATGGGAATGGTTTGATATTCCCCCCCAGCTTTCGCCTTTCCAGACTGCAGTATTTCCCCTTATGAAAAAAGCCGAGCTTGATGAAAAGGCAAAAAAAGTCAGGGACATCCTTAGGGAAGAATTTTATGTTTTTTATCAGAAAAGCGGAAGCATAGGAAAGAGATACGCAAGAGCGGATGAAATCGGTATTCCTTATGCAGTGACAATAGATTATGACACTCTTGATGAGGATACTGTTACAATAAGGTACAGAAATAATGCGAGACAGGAAAGAATAAAGATATCCGATTTGATTTTAAAAATTAAAGAAAATGTAGATAATGCAAAGGTGAGCTGATGAGGAGAATATTTGTTTTGATTGTTTTTGGATTATTGCTTTTTGGTTGCATAAATCTCGGGGGTGAAGAGCCTGCACCTGCAACACCCTATGAACCTGCAGAAGAAACAGGAGGGGTAGATGAAACCCCTGCTGAAACCGGAACAGTAGTTGAGATTGGAGAAACTCAGGAAACGTCAGTAGTGCAGGAGCCTTCTGGAGAAACTGCTGAAACTCAGCTTCCACAGGGAGAAACTAAAGGGTACATATACGAACCCAATGCAGATATGTATATCTACTTCATTAATGTCGGAACTTCGGAAATACAGGGCGATGCAATTCTTGTGGAAAAAGGTGATTTCCATATGCTTGTGGATGCAGGGCCTGAAGAATCATCTTCCCAGCTTGTGAAATTTCTAAGCAGCAGGGTTGACGATATAGATGTTCTTGTCTCCACCCACGATGACCCGGAACATTATGGAGGAATGTCTGCAGTGCTGGACAACTATGCAGTGGAAGAATTCTGGTACAGCGGAAATACATTTACCGAAGACTACAAGGATTTGATTTCCAAAATTGAGAATAAAAACATACCCGTGAAAATAATTGATTCAACGGATTCTTTTGACCTGAACGGAATTAACATCCAGATTTTCAACCCGCCTGCAGAGGGTTCGTTTGAAAGTGCCGATGTTGATGCTGTTGCAATGAAACTTACCGACCGTGCTTTCAGCATACTACTCACTTCAGATATAATGCCCGGCTCGCAGCAGAAAATGCTCAATGAATTCCCGGACGAAATCAAATGCAAGGTTTTTCAGGTTCCGTGGCACGGCCTTGGGAGGGGAAACACCCAGATAAGCCTTGTGCTGTCCAAAGTTAATCCTGAGTCCGCAGTAATGAGCGGTTCTTCAGCAGACCCGGAAAACAACAGATATACTGTAACCGAGCAGCTCAATATAAAGAAAATACCCACATACAACAACTTTGAAGGAACCGCCCTCAGGGTCGGCACTGACGGGGTAGTTTATTCAATTGACACTGTGTACAATTAGACAGTTATTTTTCCTTTCCATTTTTTTTCTTCAACCCTTGCTTTTGAATTTTCTCCCCTTGCCATTACAAAAAGAAGGTCCGAAAGTCTGTTCAGATACATCATTATGAACTCATTTATTTTCTGTTTTTTATTCAGCGAAACTATTTTTCTTTCCGCCCGCCTGCATACAGTTCTTGCGATGTGGAGCGTGCATGCCGGCACTGCTCCGTCAGGTATGATAAATCTGTCCAGAGGCGCCAGTTCCTTGTCAGTTTCGTCTATCCACTTCTCCAAGTCCGATACGTTTGAATAGTTTATTTTTTTATTTTTGTCGCTTTCTGCAACTTCAGCACCAATAACAAAAAGATCAGCTTGTATTTTGTCCAGCATTTCCCTGAATTTTTCTGTTTTTATTTCCGCTTTTGCAAGACCCAGAAAGGAATTTAATTCATCCACTGTTCCGTATGCATCCATCCGTTCGTCGTCTTTTTCCACAATCTTTCCTGTAAAAAGAGTTGTCTGGCCTTTGTCTCCTGCCTTTGTATAAATCGTCATAAACATAATTCTGCAGTTTGTTTTATATTTCTTATGAAGTATTAATCATCTTCAAAAGAAGTGATATTTATGAGGATTTTGACCGTACATGCGGATTTCATAGAAGTTGAGGCCATAAGCAAGGCAATCAAGGATGCGGAGAAATGTGAAAAGGGAGAAAAAAAGAGATATGAGGAGGTTCTTGTAGTGTTCACTGCGGTTGAAAAAGGGGACGAAGACATACAGCATTCTTCAGAGACCCTTGCGGATGCGGTTTATGATGTTTCAAACCAGGTAAAAACAAAAAGAATTCTCTTATATCCTCTTGTGCACCTTACTTCCACTCCTTCAGCACCCCGTGTTGCAGTGAAGGTTATTCAGAAAGCCGAAGAACTGCTCAATGAAAAAGGGCTTGAAACTGACCATTCCCCTTTTGGATGGTACAAAGGTTATACCCTTAAATGCAAAGGACATCCGATGAGCGAACTTTCCAGAGAACTTAAAGCTGAAGGAGACAAAGGAAAGATTGAAGGCGAAGGGGAAGAACTTTCTACTTCACTGAGAGCAGAGGGGCAGCTGAAGAGCAGGTTTTATATCCTGACTCCTGAGGGGGAGCTTGTTGATACGGACAGATTTGATTATTCCAGCCATCCCCAGCTTAAAAAGCTTGTAACCTATGAAACAAAAAAAGTCCGGGAATACGAGAAAGAGCCACCCCACATTAAACTTATGAAGGAGCACGAGCTGGTTGACTACGAGCCCGGAACAGACCCGGGAAATTTCCGGTGGTATCCAAAGGGAAGACTGATTAAAAGCATCCTTGAAAGAGCGATTACAGAAATGTGCGTCGATTTTGGTGCGATGGAGGTTGAGACCCCCATTATGTACGATATGGAACACCCAACCCTGAAGAAATACCTCAACAGGTTCCCCGCAAGGCAGTATACTGTTTTAAGCGATGACAAAAAATTATTCCTTAGGTTTGCGGCTTGCTTCGGACAGTTTTTGATGTCCCATGATATGGTGATGAGTTACAAACATCTCCCCCTTAAAATGTATGAGCTCACACATTACAGTTTTAGGAGGGAGCAGAGCGGGGAGCTTGCAGGCCTCAAAAGACTCAGAGGTTTTACAATGCCAGATATGCATACCTTGTGTGCTGATGTTTCACAGGCAAAGGAAGCTTTTGAAGCCCAGCTCTATCTCGGGCTGGAATGGATGAACATGCTTGGTTTAAGCCAGGAAGTCGGGTTCAGAATTCAGGAGGATTTCTTTGATGAAAATAAAGACTGGTATGTCAGGATGGTTAAAAAAATAGGCAAACCAATAATGGTTGAGATATTTAAAGAAAGATACGCCTATTTTATCACTAAATTTGAGTTCAATTTCCTTGATGCAATGAACAAAGCCAGCACCCTGACCACTGTTCAGATAGATGTTGAAAATGCTGAAACATACGACATTAATTATGTTGATGAAAAAGGAGAAAAAAAGAAGCCCCTGATTCTCCACGCGTCAATAAGCGGCTCAATAGAACGGGTTGTCTATGCCCTTTTGGAAAACGAGGCAATAAAAATGGAAAATGGAGAGAAGGGTATGTTTCCTGTGTGGCTGAGCCCTTCCCAGCTCAGAATCATTCCTGTAAGTGAAAACCAGAAAGAATATTGCACCAAACTTTTTGAAAAATTGAATCCCCGCGAGGTCAGAGCAGAGCTTGATGACAGGGAAGAAACACTCGGGAAAAAGATAAGGGAAGCACAGAAGGAATGGGTCCCTTATATCGCCGTGGTCGGAGATAAAGAAGTGCAGAGCGGAAACCTGAGCGTGACAGTAAGGGAAACCGGAGAGAAGAGAGATATGAAGATTGAAGAGGTTGTTGATGAG
>JAFGQX010000047.1 GCA_016935455.1 Microcaldota archaeon | reverse complement strand
CATTACTTTGAAGCAATAGATGCAAACAGGAGAAAATCCTATCTCCTGATGTTTCTAATGTTTGTTCTGGTATTTCTTGTTGTTTATTCTTTTACTTATATTTTTATAGGTTCAAGCACGCTGGGGGTTATTTTTGGGGTTGTTTTTTCCGCGGTTTATATTGCAGTTACTTATTATTTTGCAACGGATATTGTACTGAATATTTCCCATGCAAAGCCGGTAACCCGGGAGGATTATCCTTATCTGTACCAGATCACCGAAGGGCTTGCCATTGCGTCCGGGATTCCAATGCCTAAAATTTATATGATTAATGAAGATTCATTGAATGCCTTTGCCGCGGGCAAGAATCCTGATAACTCAGTTATTGTAGTTACACGGGGGCTTGTGGAAAATTTGAACAGGAGAGAACTAAGCGGAGTAATTGCCCATGAGATGTCCCATATTGCAAATTATGATGTGAGATTTGCTGTTCTTGCAGTTGTGATGGTTGGTTTAATCGCCCTTATTGCAAGTACATTCAGGTATTCTCTTTTTTTGGGAGGCGGAAGAGACAGGAAAGCTGGACCTCTTGCAGTTATTGCATTATTTTTCCTTATTTTGTCTCCTTTATTCGCCCAGCTGGTAAGGATGGCCATTTCAAGGCAGAGAGAGTATATGGCTGATGCAAACGGAGCAAGGCTTACAAGGGACCCGCAGGGGCTGATAAGCGCGCTTGAGAAGGTTTCACAGAGCAAACCCGTAAAAGCAGCGAATGATGCAACGGCTTCCCTTTATTTTGCAAATCCTCTTAAGGGAAATGATTTCAGCGAATTTTTTGCAACACATCCAAAAATAGAAAAAAGGGTGGAAAGATTAAAGAAATTGTAAGTCTAAAAAGTCAATTCAGTTACCACTTTTCCTTTCAATTTTTTGATTTTCACCACGTTCATTCCGTCTGCCCTGAGGGATGTAAGGTTGGCCGGCGTTAAATCAGTTTTTTCTAATTCTTTATCTGTTTTGACAGTTATACCGGTCCATTCTTTTATGATGTCTGCCTTGGTCTTAATTTCCTCGTTATATGGACCTAAGTCTTCCCCTTTCAAAGCATCACTCCTTTTTTCTATTGACTCATTCATGCCAATCATTTCACATGCAGTGTAAACCAATGTGTCCATCAATTCTTTCTTAATCTCCTTGTCCTTAATACCATCCGTTATCTTCTTCATTTCTCCGAATAATCCTGGGAGGGCCTCCTTCATTAATTTATTGTAGTCCTTAACAACTTCTTCACCAAATTCATCCTCTCTTTCCTCTTTTGGAGTTTCCAGTATTCTGATTATCTCCTCTGCAGGAAGTTCGATTTCCTCTTTTCCTTTTTTGTAGGTCACACCAAGAATTTCATTTCCGGGTATTCCTGCTTTCATTATGGTAACTTTTCCTCCAGGAATTTTTACTGTTATTTCATCTAATTTATATACTTCCTCTCCAAACACACTCTGCACTTTAAATATTTCAACTGACTTGTATATTGGATTTGTTTCTTTCTTTTTTGGAACAGCTTTAATTTTTTCCTTAATTTTATCTTCCACAATTTTTTGACTTCCATTAACCATAAATCCACCAATATTTTAAGATTCAATAAATATAAAAGCCCGCCTGTTAAACGAAAGGTATTAAAATAATCTTTAACAATTGAATGAATAAGCAAAGGTGAATTAGTATGTATGGTGTATCTCCTCAGGCGTATGATCGCGCGATTACTGTTTTTAGTCCGGATGGAAGACTGTTTCAGGTAGAGTATGCAAAAGAAGCCGTAAAAAGAGGCGCAACAGCAGTTGGTGTAACCGGTTCGGATTCAATTGTGCTTGCAGCTTACAAAAGCGCAACTTCAAACCTCATAGTTTCTGAATCACTGAGGAAAATCTTCATGATTGACGACCACATAGCAGTCACAGCTTCAGGTTTGATTGCAGATGCAAGACGGCTTGTTGATGTTGCAAGAATGGAAGCCCAGAAGCACAAATTAACCTACAATGAAAGCATAAGTGTTGAAACACTGACCCGTTCTATATGTGATTTAATGCAGATTTACACCCAGTACGGAGGAATAAGGCCGTTTGGTGTTTCCCTGTTAATCGCGGGTATTGATGAAACCCCAAAGCTGTTTGAAGCGGAGCCGAGCGGTGCAATGACCGGCTTTAAGGCTGATTCAATAGGAAACGGGAAAAAGGCAGTGGATGAATATTTTGAGAAGAATTACAAAGATGAAATGTCTTTTGATGAAGCTGCGTCTCTTGCCTTGAAGGGCCTGAGAAAAACAACTGAAAAGAAGCTTACTCCGGAAAATGTGGAACTGATGTACGCTACAAAGGAAAAGAAGGAATTCAGGAAACTTGAATCCAGAATTCTTGCAAAATTTTTAAAGTAATTAATCCTTAACCACGGTTCCCCCGTGTTTTTCTCCTTTTATTGCTTTTTCCACATCAAAAAGATTTTTTCCGGAGACAAAATGAACCTCTATGTTGGACCTTGCGGACAGTTTGGATGCAAGAATATCAAATACAAAATTTGTTCCGGCCATTCTTTTGTCTGATTCAGCTGCAAGTTCAACCAGCTGTTCGTGGGTCATCTCGTCATATTTTTTTGCATCTTTAAATTCTCTCGGGTTTTTATCATATATTCCGTCCACATTGCTTATGTTGATGAGCCTCTTTGCGCCTATGCATTCCGCGAGGAGGGTTGCATCGGTATCTGTGGTTATCCCCGGTATTGTCCCGCCCATTACAATTACTCTTGATTTTTTGATTGCTTCCCTTGCATCTTTGAAGTCTTTCGGCTCTTTTGAATATGCGAGTCCTTTAAACCCTTTAATGACTGCTTCTGCATTTTCGTGGGTTGCCGCTATTGCGGATTCATCAGCCTCAAATTCATTTGCTCCTTTTTCCCTCGCTTCCTTCGCATATTTTCTTGCAGTATATCCACCGCCGACAACGATGCCGAACTCATCATCTGTTTTTTCTATTATCTCTTTTATTTTTTCAATATAGTTCCAGTCTGTTCCTTCCTCTTTGTTAACCATACTTCCTCCTAAAGAAATTGCAATCCTCATAAACTCACAATTACATACAAATGATTAAAAAGTATCTTAGTCTCATAATTTTATGAAACTTAAGATTGACGAAATTGAAAAATATCTTCTTAAAAAAGAACAAAGTCTTGACCGGCTGATGGTTCTTCAGAGAGAAACTGTGAGACTATGCGCGAATTCCATAAAAGCAGTTCACGCAAAGGATATGAAAAAAGCAAAACAGCATCTTAATGAGGCTGAAGAAAGAGTAAAAATAATAAGAAAGTTTGAAAAAGAGTTTCCTAATTATGCCAACCATGTTTATCAGGAATATGTCGAGGCAAAAGGTTTGATAGCTTTTTATGAGGGAAAACCAATGCCAACTTATAAGAAATTAAAAGTTACTCCAGAATCTTACCTTACAGGCCTGCTGGATTTAATCGGAGAATTAAAAAGAGAAATGTATGAGAATCTAAGAAAGGGAAATAAAAAAGAAGCGGAGAGGTTTTTTCATTCAATGGAGTGGATTTTCCACGAACTGATGCACCTCAGGTTCTCAAATTCCGTCCTTCCCGAGTTCAGGAGAAAGCAGGATGTTGCCCGCATCCAGATAGAGCAGGCAAGAGGGGAGCTGATTTAAAGTCCTGTTGCTATCATCTCTGTTTTCCAACTTTTTTTCTTTCCTATTGTTGTGAGGTCCTGGAGTGTATTTCCCGCCTTTGAGACCATTGTTTTGTGTTCTTTTCCTTTTTTCTTTGCATTCTTAATCTCTGCCAGTTCTTTTTGGTACTGTTTATAAAGTTCGTTATACATTTTTCCTGCTATCTCTTTGGAATTGTTAATTACTGCCAAATCGCCTTTATACTGTTCTTTTAGGTATTGTTCCAACGCTTTTATCACTTGTTTTTTGGATATATTTTTTTCTTTTGCAGTGGTTACAATATTAAATTTGTTTTCTCCCCAATTTTTCCCAATCTTTTTGTTTGAAATCGAAAATTCTGTTTTTCCATCTGCTTTTACTTCAGCCTTTATTTTAAATCCTTTTTTTGCTTTTTTAGCTGTTTCAGCCTCCTTTTTAAAGGATTCAATTTCACATACCTCTATTACCTCACCAGCCATTTTTTTAGATATGCCTTCATTTTCTTTGAGGAACTCTTTCCATGTTTTGTTTCCAAGTTTAAAATTGCCCCATTTTGTAAAACTAGCCATAATCTCCTCTTTTTTGGGCATTTTTCCTTTTTTTACATATCCGTTTACAATTTTCGTCAAGAACGTCTTTTCAAAAAGCTGTTTTTTTAACTCACTTTTAAATGCATCTTTTGCGTATCCAGTTAATACTTTTTCATACCCATTTTGTTCGATAAGTCCATCCATATATTTGTCAAATTGAAGAGAGTTGCTTTTCCAGAAATTGTCCACTATTTTGTTCCAGTCCTTATTGTTTGTTAAAAAGGCTTTGCACACGCTTTTGCCCAGTTCTTCACTTTTTGCCCGCTGTCCTTTCAAATTTTTCGCAGCTTTTCCGTGTTCAAGGTCAAATGCAAGACTAGTTGAACCCACACCTTTGGCTTTTCCACCATCGTCAACCATGTCATCACCATAGATAATCCCAAGACAAAATATAAATCCTTTTTCCTCTTTCTTATAATATGCTTTTCAAGAAAGTTGCAGAGGTTTTTGAAAGACTGGAAGAAACATCTGGAAGGCTGGATATGACAGACCTCCTTGCAGATCTTTTCAAAAAAACCTCAAAAGATGAAATCAAATCTTTAATTTATTTAATCCAAGGAACTCTGTCGGCACCTTATATATCTCTGGAGATGGGGATGGGGGAAAAATTCATAATGGAATCCATAGCATCCTCAACCGGCCATTCCAAAAAGGAAGTTGAATTATTATATAAGAAAAAAGGAGACCTTGGCCTGGTTGCAGAGGAGCTTCTTAAGAAGAAAAAACAGACCTCCCTTTCAAAAAGGGAACTCACACTGGATTATGTTTATTATTCCCTTGTAAGGATAGCCAAAACTGGCGGAAGAGGTTCTCAGGACCTGAAAATAAAGTACCTTGCAGATATTTTCAACAGTGCAGAACCTCTGGAAGCAAGATTTATAGCAAGGATTGTAAACGGAAGCTTAAGGTTCGGCGTAGGGGACCCTACGATTTTGGATGCATTGTCCGTTTCAAAAGCCGGGGACAAATCATTAAGAGAGGAACTTGAAAGGGCATTCAACATCTGTTCTGATTTGGGACATGTTGCAGAGGTTTTTTTTACAAACCCCAAAAAAATCAAAAAATTCAGGGTTGAGCCTTTCAAGCCGCTGCAGCCTGCGCTTGCAGAAAGACTGCCCACCCCGGAAGCAATAATAAAAAAAATCGGGAAGTGCGGAGTGGAGCACAAATTTGACGGATTCAGACTGCAGTGCCATAAACTAGGAGAACAAGTTGAATTATACTCCAGAAGGCTGGAGGTAATGACCCATATGTTTCCAGATTTGGTTGAGGAAATAAAAAAACTAAAGCCGAAGGAAATTATTTTTGAAGGGGAAGCTCTCGCATTTGATAGAAAAAAGAAAAGATATTTCTCTTTCCAGAAGACTATGCATAGAAGAAGAAAACACGGGATTAAAAAAGCCTCGGAAGAACTGCCTCTCAATCTTTTTGTATTTGATATTCTTCAGGTTGACGGTGAGGACCTTACTGAAAAACCTTTGAAGGAAAGAAGGAAACTTCTGGAAAAGTATTTCCCATCCGGAATACTGAAACTAAGTGAAATGTTTATTGTTGAAAAGACAAAGAAGCTTGAGAATATATTCAACGAAGCATTAAAAGAAAATTTGGAAGGGATAATGGCAAAAGACCTTAATGCACCCTATACTGCAGGAAAAAGAAAATTTGCATGGATAAAGCTGAAAAAATCATACGGAAAATCCGTGGATACAGTTGACGGCGTTATAGTGGGTTATTTCCTGGGAAGAGGTTCAAGAGCAAGGTTTGAATTCGGGGGCTTGCTTTTGGCGGTTTACAACGACGAAAAATCAAAATTTGAAACGGTTGCGAAAATAGGGAGCGGGTTTACTGAAGATGAAATGGTCAGCCTTGAAAAGATTTTAAGCAAAATAAAAACAGAAAAGCCTCCTGCCGATTTGGATTATAAAATCAAGCCTGATTTTTGGGTAAAGCCTGAGTATGTTGTGGAAGTTGCCTTTGACGAGATTACAAAGTCACCTACACATACCTGCGGACTTAAAGGAGAAAAAGGTTATGCCTTAAGATTTCCAAGAATGGTCGAACTGAGAGAAGACAAATCCCCTAAGCAGGTCACAACTACATCGGAAGTTGCGGAGATGTTTTGGATGCAAAAGAAAAAATAATTACACGAGTTTTAGTCCCCTTATTTTTTCATAATCTTTCCTGCTTTTTGTAAACAAAAATGCGCCGTTGTCTATGCATGTTGCAGCCGTAAGTACACTGTTCATTTTGACAGGAACATTTTTCTCTCTTAAATTATCATAAATCCTTGACGCAATATGCCCGCAGTTTTCATTAAATGGAAGAACAGTCACGTTGTTTATAAATTGTTTTACTATCTCCACTTTTTTAATTATGGACGTTATTTCAAACAGCGAAAGACTTGTGATGCATATCTCTTCGTCAGCGTAATATTTTACTTTTTCAACTGTTGTCTGTTCTCCCCTTAAAAACTCCAGAATAACACTGCTGTCTAAACATATCTTTTCCATTCTTCCGCCCCTTTTTTGACCAGATATTCTGCCTTTTCGTCCACGTCCTCTTTGTTGATTGAGCCTGCAAGAGAGAGAACGTCTCGGGTTTTATTTTCTTTTTCCTTTATGAGGTATTCAATTATCTGGGAGAAGCTCATACCTTTGGATTTTTTTAACTTATATAAATCTGAATATACATCGTCCCTGATTGTTATTACCCTTACCATGTAAATACATTCACTAAATACATTTAAAATTCTTCCTCGTAGGATTTGATTTTGTTATTTTTTTTTGTATTTGAAGTTTTAAATTCTAAGAGGTGAATGCATATTTATTTAAATAAAGAAATTACGAGATAACATACTCCCAAAGCCCTCATTGGGCTATAGCGATCAGTATTTGGGTTAGAAAGGTGTTATGTATGGAAGATTTGGTAAGATCCGTTGTTGGAGAAAAAGGAGTAGAGAGTTCAAGCGAGTCAAATGATGCGTTCAGTTCTGAACAGATTAAAATTGTGACCGTCGGTGTAGGTGGCGGAGGAAACAATACTGTTAACAGACTCATTAAATCAGGTGTCAAAGGCACTGAGTTGGTTGCTGTAAACACAGATAAACAGCACCTGAACATTGTTCACGAGAGGTCAAAGAAGGTTCTCATTGGTAAAAGCGTTACAAAAGGTCTTGGTGCAGGAGGTTATCCTGAAATCGGTGAAAAATGTGCAGAAGTGGACAGACAGCTCATTGAAAAAGAACTTGAAGGCGCACACCTTGTATTTGTATGTGCAGGTATGGGTGGCGGAACAGGTGGCGGAGCAGCTCCAGTTGTGTCCCAGATTGCAAAAGAACAGGGTGCGATTGTAGTTGCAATGGTTACCTATCCGTTTGCTTTGGAAAGAGCAAGAAAGAAAAGGGCCGATGAAGGAATTGCAAAGCTCAGAAAGGCATGTGATTCAGTCATTATCCTTGACAACAACAGACTGGTTAAATTAGTTCCCAACCTTCCAATGGCGGAAGCCTTTTCAGTTGCAGATGAAATTCTTGCAAGAGCAATCTCAGGCCTTGTATGGACGATTACACAGCCTTCACTCATCAACATCGACTTTGCAGATGTAAGAGCAATTATGCAGGGCGGCGGTGTAGGATTCATCGCAGTTGGTGAAGGAAAAGGAAATGAAAGGGTTACTGGTGCAGCCGAAGGTGTAATCAAGAACAGACTTTTAGATGTTGACTTTGAAGGTGCAAAAGGGGCACTTGTCCACATCACAGGCGGTTCCGACCTTACCCTTGGGGATGCAATCAAAGCCGGTGAAATCATCACTGAGAGGATGGACCCTGAAGCAAATGTCAAGTGGGGAGCAAGAATAATGCAGAACTACGAAGGAAAGCTGGAGATTGTTGCAATCGTCACAGGTGTAAGGGGAGCATCCGTTCTTGGAATGCCTGTAGAAGAAGAGAAGCCCCAGGAATACGGAGTATTCGGCGGGGACCTGGACATTCTGGCTTAGTTTTAACTGGAAGGATTTTCCTTCCTTCTTATTTTTATTTTCAATGACTTCACTATTTTTGTGATAGTTTGGTTTGTAACTATAGTTACATATTTTAATGAATTTTATATTTTTAGTTATATTTTGTGAGAATATGAATGGCATACATAGTCCGCCTTCTGTGTTTTTGGCAGCATTCTACTAAGCGGCTCAAAGCCTTGCATTCCCAACTGAACAATCCGGAAGCCGTTTCATCCCCGAAGGGTATCGTTTCTGTTCAACCGAATCCTCCCTTAAGGAGTTTGTTCTAAAGAATGGGCGGAACTTCCTCAGGAGTACCCCGTGAGCTGCCTGCATACCATTCAGTATAATTTAGAGCATACCTCCAATAAAAACATATACTATTTAAAACCTGTTAATATATTATTAAATTTAAAATACTCCAAAGTGATCAAATGGGAAAAAAGATAAAAGTGGGTGTTGTCGGCGTAGGAAACTGTTTTGCAGGTTTAGTCCAGGGAATAGAATACTATCGCCAGAATCCTGAAAGAAAGGTTACTGGGATAATGAACGAAAAAATGGCAGGATATTCAATCCATGACGTGGAAATTGTCTCTGCGTTTGATGTTTCAAAAAGAAAAGTCGGCAAAAGATTAGACCAGGCAATTTATGCTTATCCAAATATGGTTGACTGGATAGAACTTCCCAAGATGGAGACAGTAGTTTCTCCAGCACCAGTTTTAGACGGTGTAGGCCATTATGTTAAAGATATGATAGACCCGATTAAAGATGCAACTGAAGATGAGTTAAAAGATATGATTATTGACGAGCTCAAAAGAAGCAAAACCGAAATAATAATTTCCTACCTCCCAGTAGGTTCACAGAAAGCAGCGGAATTTTGGGCAAACATGTGTCTTGAAACAAAAACGGCATTCATAAACTGCATGCCCGTATTCATAGCCTCAAATCCAGTATGGGAAAAGAAATTCAAAAAAGCAAAGGTTCCAGCTATAGGAGATGATATTAAAGGCCAAATAGGTGCAACAATAACCCACCGGGTCCTTGCAAAAATGTTCACGGACAGGGGGGTAATCGTAGACGATACATATCAGTTAAATGTTGGCGGAAACACCGATTTTAAGAATATGCTCGAGCGTTCCAGGCTGGAATCCAAGGAAATCTCAAAAACAAACTCAGTCCAGTCCCAGCTTTCAAAACCTCTTCCAAAAGATAAGATTCATATCGGCCCTTCTGATTATGTGGAATTCCTCAAAAATACAAAAATCGCGTTTATGAGACTAAGAGGCCACCAGTGGGGTGACAGGCCTTTAAATCTTGAGGTTAAATTAGAAGTAGATGATAAATCCAACTCAGGAGGAATAGCTATAGATGCAATAAGGGCAGCCAAAATCGCTCTAGACCGCGGTTTGGGAGGCTCTTTATACTCTGCATCCGCATATCTAATGAAAACCCCTCCAAAGCAGTTCAGGGACGAAACAGCAAAGCAGATGCTTGAAGATTTTGTAAGCGGAAAGAGGAATGATTAGATGATTAAAAACAGCAGAGCAGGAAAAAAGGTTTCCAAATCTTTGTCCTTCTTCAAATTTATCCCTCTCACTCCGAACCAGCTGACCCTTCTGGCAATAATCTTTGCTTTCATCTCATTCATCTCATTCAGGGATTACCCTGCGGTTTCATTTTCAATAATGATATTCGCATTCCTTCTTGATGCGATAGACGGTCCTGTTGCAAGGGCAAAAGGAATGGTTTCAGATAAAGGTGCATTCATAGACGGCGTATCCGACCGCATAGTAGAATTTTTATTAATACTGCTCCTGCTTATACATTTCTCAACCTCAGTAAACCTGTTAATTTCATTCATTCTTATTCTGTTCTTTGGAACCTGCATGACATCTTTTGTAAAAGCATATGCAGACCACCAGGACATTATAACCAGAAAAAAAGCCCTCCAGATGCCGGGCATACTTGAGAGAACAGAAAGGAGCGTACTTCTTTTGATAATATTCGGCCTCTTTTTATTCGGATTTCCCGAATACGGCCTTTTATTCGTCTATGCAGGGGTTCTCCTTTCACTGATTACGTTCATACAAAGAGTGTACTGGACACTTAGCCAAAAATCATTCAAATAATTTTCTTTGTTTTATATTTTCCAAAGTTTTCCATTTAAGCCGTATTTCCCCCTTAAGCATTTCCATCTTTTTTCTATCTTTTAAAGTTTCACGTGTGCGAGGGTCAGAAGGATATCCGCTTCCAATATCAAACCCGACTTTCTTTTTAATCTCCTCAACCCTCGCATCCCTTAAAATCTTTGCAAAAACAGAAGCAGCTGCAACAATGGGATAATTTTCGTCTGCCTTATGCTCCGCTTCATATTTGTTTATCCCGAATTTTTCCATCCTTTTTCTGAATACCCATGAATACCTGTCCGGCAGGTCAATCATCACATCGGCACTGCCTTTAAGTCCTTTAATCAGCTGTGCAATCTCATAAGCCTCTATATCGTTAAGGCTCATACTTTCCATTTTCAGATTCAAATCCTGAGCAGTAATTTCCTTATAATAAAAATTGACAATTCCTTTTAATCTCTCAAATGTTTCTATTCTCTGTTTTGGGGTCAATTTTTTTGAATCCTTTTTGCAGATAGAATTAAGTTTTCTTTCATTATCTCTGCTGCAAGAGGCAAGAGAGATAATTAAGGGCCCAACTACTGGACCTCTGCCAGCTTCATCAGCCCCCGCAATAAAATCCATAAAAATGAAGATTAATAGGTAATGTTCCTTTTGTCAAGAAGCACATAATCGCTGATAGCAAGCACTGATTCGTACGGTACGAGAACCATCCCGTCGTCTTTCCTCAGTTTTTCTGCAAGAATGCTGTCAGGGTTAGGTTCAATGACAAGTGTCTCAACCTTTCCGGTTGTTTCGGAAACATTAAGGTCTACAAGCCTTCCAAACTCATCCCCTTCATTGGTTATAACCTTCTTGCTTGACAACTGCCTTGCAATAATATATTTTCCCACATGACCACCTTTTGTAAGGTATATTCTCTTTAAAGATTTATAAATCTATCTCAGTTTATTCTGAACTTTTTATTATTTTTGAGTATTCCTTCACCAGTTCTTCAGCCTTTTTCTTTTCTTTCGCCTCTGCAAAAACTCGGATATATGGCTCCGTCCCCGAAGGCCTTGCAATAACCCAAGAATCTTTAAAATCAACTCTTATTCCGTCAACATCAATAATTCTCCCTTTCCCTTTGGCGTATTTCCTCACTCTTTCAATTGCCTTCATTTTATTTTTTTCATCCACCCTGATTTTCTCCTTAATCTGCATATAATTCGGCATCCCTAAGACAATCTCGCTTAATTTCTCCCCGGAAAGAAGTTCAAGCATCTTTGCAGCAGTATACATTCCATCCTTTGCATAACTAATTTCAGGCCAGATTACGCCTCCTACCTCTTCCCCTCCAATTACGGCACCGCCTTTATCCATTTCCTCGGAAAGATAAGGAGCACCAACCTTTGTATAAATCGTTTTTATTCCAAATCTATTTCCCAAATCCTCAATCAATTTACTTGTTGCCACGGTAGTTACAATTTGTCCTTTTTTCTCATTCAATTTCTGTATCACTGAAATTCCAAAAACCTTGTCCCCGATAACATATCCCCCCTTCTCATCAACGTAAATTACTCTGTCCCCATCTCCGTCCCACGCAATCCCGCAGTCTGCTTTTTCCTTTTTAACCATCTCAATAAGTTCCTTCACATTCTCCTCTGAAGGTTCAGAAGGCCTTCCCGGAAAAGTCCCGTCCATATGTGAATTGAGCGTTACAATTTCACATCCAAGTTCTTTGAATAATTTAGGTGCAACAGTAACTGCAGTTCCATTCCCACAGTCCAAAACCACCTTCAGTTTTGCCTTTCTAATCTTTTCAACATCAAGATGCTTAATCATCTCCTCAATATGTTCATCAACCGCCCGTTCATACTTCTCAACAGTCCCAACGTTATCCCATTTAGAAGTTTTGATTTCATCCATCAACTCTTCAATTTTCCCCCCTCTTTCCTTAGAAATATTAATCCCTTTTCCATCCACAACCTTAAGCCCGTTCCATTCAGGTGGATTATGTGATGCGGTTACGATGATCACCCCGTCCAAACCCAATTTTTTAACCATAAATTCTGCAGTTGGACTTGAGATTACCCCAAAATCAACAACCTCACATCCAACACTCAAAAGTCCGCTTTTAACCGCATTACTCAGGCATTCTCCGGTTAGCCTTGCATCCCTTGCAATCCCAATCTTACCCTTCTTAAAATAAATTCCGATTCCCTGCGATGCTTTAAGTGCAAGTTCAGGAGTCAGTTCCTCAAACGTTCCTCTTATTCCATTCGTACCAAAAAGCATAATTTCACCTTTTCATCCATTCAATAGTTTTTTCCAGCCCTTCCCTTATTCCTACATTTGCTTCAAAACCTAAAAGTTCCTTTGCCTTGGTAATATCTGCATAAGAGAATTTTATATCTCCCTGTTTTGCGTTTTCAAACTGGGGTTTTAAATCAGTCCCAAGAATCTCATTAATCAATTCAATAAGATGCAACAAACTGACCTGTTTCCCAGTAGCAACATTAAAGCTCAATCCCGCAGCCTTATTCTCCTTCATTGCAAGCATATTCGCCTCAACCACATCCCCAACATAAACAAAATCCCTTGTCTGCTTCCCGTCTCCGTATACAACAGGTCTTTCCCCGTGCATCATCAAATCAACAAATTTGCTTATGACTCCTGAATATTCAGATGAGTGGTCCTGCCTAGGCCCGAACACATTAAAATACCTCAAACAGACAGTATCCAGCCCCTCTTCTTTCATATATTTTTTTGCACTAATTTCATTCATAATTTTTGAATTTCCATAAGGAGAAATTGCATTTGGTTCCATATCCTCCTTTTTGGGGAGGTTCATACTTGCCCCATAAATCGCTGCAGATGAAGCAAGAACCACTCTTTTAACCCCGTATTTCACAGCTCCATTCAAAATATGCTGTGTCCCTGTAATATTTATTCTCCAGCACTTTCCAGGATTTTTAATTGATTCCTGAACCGAAGTAAATGCAGCTTCATGAAAAACATAATCCATTTCCTTGGTTGCATCCCATGCAGTATTTTTATCGCTCACATCCCCGATAATTACCTCAATTTTCCCTTTTAAATGCTCGATATTTTCCTTTTTTCCCGTAGAAAAATCATCAAGTATTCTTACCTCGTGGCCGTCTTTAAGCAATCTTTCCGCAATATGAGAACCAATAAATCCTGCTCCTCCAGTTACTAGGTATTTAGCCATATTTTATGGATAAGTTTAGACTTATTTATAAAATTTATGGAATTCCACATTACTGAAGGTCTGCTAGGATTTTATAAAATTCAGTGGGTTTTGGCTTTTCCAATTTAATATCAAAATTAACTGACCAAAATCCATGGTCTGAATGATCTCCAAATCTTCCAACTGCTTTCATACCATGGTCAGAGATAACAATCATCTTGTCTGCTTTTTCAGAAGTTTTTCTTACAATTTCATCCATTTCTTTATAAATTATCTTCATCTTGCTTTTTATCCCAAAACTAAGATGGCCTATCACATCGGCAGCTCCAAAATACCCCATTACGATGTCATAGTCTTTTTCCAGACTTTCAAAAAACCTGTCTTTTATTTTTTCATGATGCCTAAGCACAAGTTCATCATATTCTTCAACTGAAATTTTCTTATCAACAAAGTAATCTTTCATTGCCTGCCGTTCTTTATTATGCTGTTCCATGTCTTGAGTATATCCTGGAACATCTATTGCTATGTGTTTATTAAATTTAGAGAAAAATGTTTCCTCAGGTTTAAGCCTGAATTCCCATAAATTTTTCCTTGAAAGAATTTCTTTCTCCAGATTTTTTCCTGCCATAAAAGAAGACCAAATAACCATGGTCCTTGGTTCTTCAAATTCTGAGAGATCTGTGGTCCCGTGGTTCCTTTGCATTAAATTGGGAAGATTGAATTCCTTCACATAATCATATTCCAACCCGTCTATACCTACAATAACTATCATGCGGCTTCCCCCCTGCTGGTTATTATCCCCCCGCCCTGAACTATTCCATCCTTTATAATTACAAATCTGCCAGTTGGAGGAATATGGTTAAAATCATCAAAAACAGCAGGTTTTTCCAGTTTGATTATAATTTCCGCAGCTTCCAGCCCTTCCAGCTTTTTGGATTCTTCTTCCAAAACCTCAAGTGAAGAAGAGTTTATCTTGTTTTTTATTTTTTCAACAGTACCGTTTATCTCCTGCGTTGTAGATTTATATATAATTCTTTCTTCTTTATCCAAGGGTTTTTCACCCATCCAAAAAATATTGGCAGTAATACGGTTACTTACTTCAGGTTTTCCATTCTGTTCGCAAATAACTGCTCCCCTCTTAATATTCACATCTTCAGTAAAAGTTATCCCGATACTTCTTCCTACATTCGCCTCAATGATGTCCGACCCGTACAATTCCAAACTTTTAATCTTTGCAGTTTCTTCAGAAGGAAGGATAACTACCTCCATTCCCTTTTTGATTGTTCCTGATTCAATTTTTCCCACATATATCTTTTCTCCAATATCGTAAACATCCTGTATAGGCATTCTGAGCGGCATTTTTTCTATTTCTACCATTTTTTTGAATGTATCTAAAGCTTCAATTACAGACAATCCACTATACCAATCCATTTTTTTTGATTTTTTAATTATGTTTTCACCTTCAATTGCAGATATTGGAATAACATAAGTTGGTTTAATCTGGAATTTTAAGAGCAACTCATGAAGATTATTTTTGAGATTCTCAAATTTTTCTTGGCTGTAATCGATCTTATCCATTTTGTTAAGGACAACAATAATTTGTTTTATCCCCAGCATATTTACTAAATAAGCATGCCTTGTTGTCTGTTCCATAACCCCTTCGTCTGCATCAACAATTATGACTGCCGCATCAGCTTGGCTTGCCCCAGTGAGCATATTTTTTATAAATTCCTTATGCCCGGGAGCATCAATTATCACATAATTTTTGTTTCCATTCTTAAAAAAGATCTGGGATGTTTCTATTGTTATTCCTTTTTCTCTTTCTTCATCTAGATGGTCCATAACATATGCAAATTCAAATTTTTTACCAAGCATCTCGCAGGTTTTTTTAATTTCTTCAGTTTTTCCTTCGGGCAGGGAATTTGTATCATAAAGTAACCTTCCGATAAGTGTGGATTTTCCGTGGTCGATATGTCCAACCATTACAAAACTTAAATACTCATCCATATTCTCACCTACATATACCCAAGCATCCTAAGTTTTTGCATCATATATGCCTGTTCCTTGTCCTGTGCTCTGCCTGACCTTTCACCTATTTTTGTGGTTTTTAGTTCATGTATTATGTCGTCTAGTGTTCCAGCATTGGACTCAATCGGTTTTGTACATGGATAGCACCCGATACTTCTGTACCTCCTTCCATCCTTTGCAAAGTATAAATCTACTGCGGGAATATTTTCTCTCTTTACATATTCCCATATGTCCAATTCGCTCCAATGAAGAAGAGGATGAACTCTGACATGTGTGGCATTATCCTTCTTAACAGTATACTGGTCCCATAATTCCGGAGGCTGGTCTTTGTAATTCCATTTAAATTCATCGTCCCTAGGAGAAAAATATCTTTCCTTTGCCCTTATGCCGTGTTCATCTCTTCGTATTCCTAAAAAAAGTGCTTTGAAACCTTTTTCATTTATGAAATCCTTTAATGCAATTGTTTTGAGTTTTGTACAGCACTCAAACTTTCCCTTGTCGGGACCCATACTCTCATCAAGTGCTTTTTGATTTTTCGCAATTAATAAATTTAATCCCCACTCCTTTGCGTACTTTTCCCTAAATTCATACATTTCCTTAAACTTAAAAGTGGTGTCGATATGTATAAAAGGAAACGGAACTTTTCCGTAGAACGCTTTTCTTATAAGCCAAACAAGCGTGGTCGAATCTTTCCCGATAGACCAAAGTGCGGCTACATTTCCATATTCTTTATATGCTTCTCTTATTACGTATATACTCTTGCTTTCTAATTCATCCAATCTATCCATTAAAATCCACCTTCAGAAAATTCAATTAATCTAAGAGTTACAAAGATTTTAATTTATTTTCAATTTTTGTTATTCCGTTTAGTCATATGATTGTTATCCTTTAAAAATTTATCTTGATGGATTGCTTTTTTATTTATCTCTTTTTCTGAAAAAAGAATCATTAAAAAGCAGTTTCTAAGATAAAAAACTATCCCATTTAAATCTTTTCATCCAGAACATTTTTTCATGGACAAGAAAAATCTGATTCTAATTACTATTGATTGTTTGAGAGCAGATTATTCACATGTCTTAATTGAAACTCTTGCAAAAAGATTAGGAAAGCCAGTAGCTTTCACTAATTGTATGGCGTTGGGACCAGCTACTGCACTTTCTTTTCCGGGCATGTTTACCTCGGCTTACGGCCAGACGATCAATCTATTACATGTGCCTAAAAATCCAGAAAATTCCTTGTTGGACTTGGCCAGTTACGGAATAAAAGACGATAAACTTCCCATCCCAGAAGTTTTAAAAGAGAACAATTACAGAACGTTGGGGATAAATTCAAATGTATGGGTATCACAACAGTATGGATTTGGACGGGGGTTTGACCATTTGTTTGACGCACTGACATCGCAGAGAAAAACCAAACATTTGTTTACAACTCTAAAAGTTGGTCAGAGAATTTCTTTCTTAGGACCAGTTAAAAACTTCCTTAAAAAAATTTATTGGAAATTTGTTAATAATCCCATCAATAATTCATTTGCTAAAGCTACCTCAGTTAATAAACTTTTGCTCCAGAACATAAATGAAAATGAAAAAGGCTTATTTGTCTGGGTGCATTATATGGATTGTCACTGGCCTTTTTTACCTCCTGGAAAGTATCTTAGGTCTATCGGAATGGACATCAAATCTGCCAAAAAAGTAAATAAAATTCTTCATAAATGTAAGGAAGGTAGAACCATCGAGAATCGCGAACTTGAACTGTATAAAAAATTATATATTGCATCTATAGAATATGTTTCAGATTCTCTTTTGCAACTTTTTGAAGCACTGGAAAATAAAGGAATAATGGATGACACGGTAGTAATCCTTACGGCAGACCACGGCGAAGGTTTTTTGGAACATGATTTTCTTGCGCATATATCCGGTTCGTTTACTGATGAAAATGACTGCTTTAAAGCTGGCCACAGGGAAATCCTAAATGTACCTCTTGCGATTTATGGCCTGAAACAGTTTGAACCAAGAATAATTGATAAGACCGTCAGCCACATATCCCTCGCACCAACCATTGTGGACATACTGGGTATTAAAAAACCTAAAAAATGGGAGGGGAAAAGCATTTTGAATCTTATTGATGACGGTGGTGGTTCCCAGGAAACCTTTGCAATAAGCGAATTCAAGGCAAATGACAAGGACTACTATGTGTATACCTCAAGAAAATGGAAATTCTTTTGGCGTATTATTGATGACCAATGCAGGCTTTTTAATCTAATTACTGATCCTAAAGAAACAACGGATATTTCTTCTCAGAATCCTGAAATCGTTAAGGAACTAAAATCCACATTAAGGGATCATGCCCAACTTCACAGAGTTTCAAAGAAAGATGAACTTAGAAACCGGATTCGTTTTATCAGATCAAAACTTAAAAAGTAAAAATTTTCAATTTTTGATTCCGTTTAAACGGCCATTATTTTAATTTAATATTTAATCTAGGTATCCAAGAGCTTTTAGCCTACCCTTGATCTCTTCCTCTTCTTTTTTGTCTAACGCTTTCTTTCCCTTATCTTCATTGCTCAATAGCTCCGCTAATATGAAGTTTACATATTCTGATACTGAATTGAATTCTGTTCCTTTGATCTCTTCCTTTATTTTATCATACATCTCTTGAGGGATTGAAACTTGGATTTTTTCCTTTAAGTCCATCTAACCACCAATTTCACTATTTGTTTTAAATACACAAAAATTTATAAATATGTGAAACTTCTATGGAAAGCGCAACCATTTTGCTTCAAGAATTCCATTTATTCTACATATGATCTCTTCAGGAACTTTTATTTTCTTTAATCCTGCACCAAGTATTAGAATATCGTCGCTACTAAATACTTTTAATAGAAGTAATGTTATAAAATAAATAATACTCGCGAGAACAAACAGTACCCCAAAAATAAATAATCTAAATAGTTTTTGAAATACTGTCGCATATATTTCTTCCCCGCTTATTCCAATAGATATGCCGGGTATCTGCTCCATCCCGATAAACACATACGGTTTAGTCAACACAAGAAAAGCCATGCTCATTACTCCCGCGATGATAGGTTTGTATATTTTGGCGGTAACTTTATATTCTAGGATTTCATTGGTGTCCTTCATAATGAGCATGGCGGATAGGGTAAGAGACACTGCTGATGCAACAGCAGCACCGTTTATTCCGTAGTTAGGTATTAATATCAAATTTAATACTATGTTTACTACTGAAGCAGTAATCACTCTTTTTAAATTCACATCCAGTCTGTTTATCGCTGCAAGTGTTTTTGCCTGTATTCCAATCAATGAAGACATCGTAAAACCTATTGAGAACATCAGCAATACAAACGCCCCTTCTTCATATTCAATACCGTAAATCATACCAAGTAATTTTCCGGAAAAAATGGCAATAACTAAAAACATTGGAATTGTGAGGATAATCACCCATTTAAGGGAGCTGTCCAATACTTTTTTCATCTCGTCTATTTTGTTTGCCCCGTAAAGCTCGGATACAACTGGATAAAATATTACCTTTATAGTTGTTGGAAATATTGTTATTATTGATGCTAGACCTACTGCAAAAGTATAAATTGCGATGCCCGCACCTGCATCCTGGCCCATAAATACGCCCAACATAACCCTGTCAATATAACTAAGAAGAGTACCAAATAGTCCCAGAGCAGTCATAACAATTCCAAAAGAGATTATATTTTTTCCGAAGAGAAAATATTTTTGGATGTTAAACTGTTCAATTGATTTGTTCCATCCTCTATTTTCTTTTACTGCGAGATATGTGGATATTCCGGCAACCAAAGTAAATGAAACTATATATGGGATGGTCAAAGAATCCAATTTTGAGCCCATGATATAAAATGCAATAAGTGTCAAAATAAGTTTCAAAAACGGTTCACTGCTTTCCAAAAGCTGGGATTCTTTCATCCTTTTTCTTCCAAGTAAAATTCCCAGGCCTATATCATATACTTCTTTTATAAACAGCCATATCGCGAGAATCTGAAGAACCGGCGTAACATCCGGCTGGGAAATAACATCTGCGATTGTTCCAGAAAAGAAAAATAGTATTACTGAAAAGAGAAGGGTCATCCCTCCCCCAAAAATATAACTGAATTTAACTAGCATATTGAGTTTGTCAAATTGTTTTTTTCCATAATAATACGGAACGTGCCTTATTAGTGACTGCAAAAGCCCCAGATCGGCAACAACATACAAAATACCTAGAATACTTAGTGCCAAATAAAACGTTCCTATGTCTTCCTGTGAAAACAATCTTGCAATTACTATTAGATATATAAATGAAAGGAACTTTATTGCAATTTGAGATAAAAAAGTCCATACCGCGCCCTTAGCTATTGTTTTTCGGTTCTCAATTTCCATTAACTCTTATTTTGCGTGTTTTGTTTATTAACCTAACCTCGTCATTCATTTAATCTTGCAATTGCTAAATCCTCATCTTACAATTATTTCGGTTTATTTTTTTTATTGAAATAATACGCAATTTTTAGAAAAGTTTAAGAGTTTAATCCACCACAAAATTCAACATGTTTAATTATGCTATCTATTATGGCGAGCCAGGTTTTTATGATGACTATAAACTCACCATGCTCGATTATTTCCCCAAAGAATGGAACATCAGCATAATCTCTAGAAGTGAAAGGAATTCTGATATTCCCGGAACCTGGGTTAATCTTCTTGACCATCCAATTTTTAACGGGAGCTTGGACCCCGAAGTCGTACGTAAAGAAGAAAAATGGATAAATGGGTCTTTTACTAATATTTTGGAGTCAAATTATTACTGGAAATATTTTTGGAAACACGACAAAAATAAAAAAAAGGATGATTTTTACGAATTTTTTGCAAAATGCATAATCTCTTGGAGAGATTTTTTTCTAAAAAACAATATAGAATTTTTTACTACTACTCTGGAATGTGCCTTCTTGGAGAACATCGGGCAAAAAGTATCCTCTAGGCTAGGTATAAAAAATGTTAATCTTTCCTCGGCACCGCTAAGCAACACATTTCGTTTAGTAGATAACAGTTTTTTGCCACTTT
>JAFGQX010000008.1 GCA_016935455.1 Microcaldota archaeon | reverse complement strand
TTATCTTTTCAGCGGTTACCCCATCTTCCATTCCAAGAGTCTTTAAAAGAACCCAGCCGTCCCTTCCGGAAATTCCTATTTTCCCATTTTTGAGGGTATGCTCTACGAGAAGTTTTTCAAGTATTTTCTTAGGTCTCTCTTCCAAGGAAATTTCATATCCTACATCCTTCTTTTCAGCCCCTGAAATAAACTCTGCAAGTTCAGCCAGCTCCTCCTTGGATATACAGTCCCAGAAAAAAAGATAATCTGGATGGAGTGGAACACCGTGTTTTATTGAGAATTCAAAAGCATCTTCCGGATTTTCAAAATTCTCCCGTTTTAATCCCTTCTCTTCCACTTCCTTTTCCCACCATTCTCTGCAGTATCCCGGCGGAAGGAGAGGATGATTTGTTTTCAGAAAATCACCTACGGTTATAAGAATATCTCCGAGAAAAAGTATCTGTTCAATCTCAGGCTGGAGTTTTTCCGCCGTTTCTATATCCGGAACCCTGACAACTGACCCGTCCAAAAGTTTTACAACCGGCTTTTCCAGCTCTTCGCAGGTAGTAACCACACATCCTTTTCCGGGCCTTTCAATTTTCATATGCGTCCCGTATGCAAGGAATTCTTCAAGAAGCGGCATAACTGCGGATGATATGCATTTTGCCATTATTCCGTTTGTCCTGCTTTTTCCGTATCTTAATCTGAATCCCCCTGCCCTAGAAGGATAGCAGAACACAGGTCTTCCTGCAACAAGTCCTTCCAGATATGTTTCATCAGGCTTAATCTCCACCTTGTCTTTTTTTACCTTGATTTTAATTATCTTCTCCAGCCAGTCCCATCCAAGATTAAGTTTTGAAGAATATTTGAGAACCTTAGCCGCCTTAAGTGCTATTCCCTCGCATAAAACAAGCGGAACACCGCCTCTTATTCTGTTTGTTTCAACCCTCTCCAGATTTTTATGGACTGACACCTCAACGTCTTCAGTAGGGTCTCCGTCCACACATACCGGGCAGTTTTTCACGATCACCCTGATGTCATCATCTTTTGGCTTGTACTGTAGATGGGTGACCCTGGTTTCATAAAGATTTACTTCCTCCACGTACCTTTCAGTTTCACTTTCTGTAGGGCGGTAATCCCCTATTCCCGCATTTTTCCTTGCTATGTCCGCAAGAACAACACTAAGCGCCGCGACTGTTCCCCCCGCACTTCTAATCGGACCGGCATAATATACCGAAACATAACTGCTCCCGTCCGGATTTTCCCTTATTCTTACTTTTGATATCCCCTCGGTAGGTGCGACAAGAACACCTTCTGTAAGAAGACCGACGCCCGTTCTGACTGCCTGCTCTATAAGCTGTTCCTTTGTTCCCTTTATCACTTCCCCCTTTGCAATTTTTGTAACTATCTCAAATGTAATGTCCTCTCTTGACATTCCTTCCTTTTCCATCCTTCTTATAATCTCTTGTATCCCCGGAGGGCCGACTATCCCTTCAACCCTTGAAGCAACATCAGTGGTGATTTTTATTTCAACATCTTTGGAAGGGTCATATCCATTTTCCCTTACTTTCCGGGCTATTTCATATGCATTTTCAAGGCCATTTTTCATAGTTTCAGAGTAATCCATCTACCCACCGGCAAAGTTGAGTGTTTTCAGTCTTCCTGTTTTCATTTCATAAACCGGGACCATTCCCGGAGTGGGAACGTGGCCCTGTTTAATCTGAAATTCGGTCCTGTCCTGGAATGTTCCCGAATTTATCATGAGGGTTCCCCTGTAATATCCGTATCCGTTTTTGTGAATGTGCCCCACGTGGAAAATATCCGGCTCTTCTTCAAGAACAAGATAATCAATATGCTCCGGAATTATCAGGTTTCCGCCATATATCGGTGAGAGATGCCTTCTTTTTAAAAATTCTTCCATCACCTTCTCAGGTTTCTTGTAGCTCAGATGCCCTAGAGCAGATATCATTGAATCCATTGATGTGCCGTGGTAAAGTGTATGGGTAATCCCCTCAATCACTGCTGTTGCCGGGTTTCCAAGATTATGCACCCGGGGATGAACCATCTCTTTTTCCAGCGCAGGACACGGCTCCCCCCTTCTAACTGCATCATGATTTCCTGGAATTGAAACGATTTCAATATAATCCGGAATCCTCTCTACAAAATCATTGAATAATTCATACTGCTTATATACATCCGTCACTATCAGTTCCTTTTCCTGATTTGGGTATATCCCTATACCGTCAACAAGGTCCCCCGCTATAAGTATGTATTTGACCTTTGATGCAAGCTCCTCTGAGCCGTTTTTCCCCTCAATCCACAATAAAAACTGTTCAAGATATCCTTCAAGATGATATCTGCTTCCAAAATGAATATCCGAAAGGTATACTGTTGCAAGGTTATTTTCGCTGAGTTTTTTTTCTCTTGTTATCGGGAGGTCAGGCCATTCAAAGTCTTCGCAGATTATAAAAGCATCCAGAATTTTTCCATATATCGCAATTACATCATCCAGGATTATTTTCTGCGCCTTTTCAAAGAGTTTTTCGTCGCTTTTGCTGATTACTACTTTAAATGCCCCTGTGAGGTCTTCTATTTCAAGAAAAAGATTCCCTTTTTTTGTTTCTCTCTTCTCAGTTATCATTGCAATTATTTTTCCTCTTTCCCCGTTCATTTTTTTAACATCTTCCAGTCCTATTTCAGGGTACTTGTGGTTCGACTTTCTGAGAAGCCTTGCTAGGCGTGAATACCTGTTTTTAAAATACTCTACAAAATCATTAACCTTTCCTTCTGTTCTGGATTTACCGGTTATATCCCGCTGATGGATTATCTTAAGGTCCGGGGAATACTCCCGTGCAAGCGCCCTGAAGGAGGACTGCCGTTTAACCTCCACGTACGCCTTTTTCGCCTTGTTTATGGCCTTTTCTATGTCCTCCTTTTCAATAAACACCTTGTCCAGTGAGAGTATTTCGTTTAAAATCTGCTCTTCAAAAGGTTCATTTTCCAGAAGTTTTTCTGCTTCCAAAGAAATTCTCAGTCCCTTTTCCTTAATTCTTGAAAGCAGAACCACCACCTATCTTTTAAGTGATTCAAGGGAACTCATAATCGTCCAAATCTGCATTCTTGCATGCGAAGGCATGTTTATATCTTCGCTTACTGATTCAAGATGATATACTGCTGCGCTGACTTTTACATTCAGTTCCTCATCTCCTTTCAGCCTTTCCCGAGCATCATTCAGTGCCTTTTTGATATTCTTTGGTATTGTGGTGTCGTCCAACAACATATCTATTTCGCTAATTATTTCTTCTATTTTGGCCATATGACCACCTCACACAAACAAACGGGCCCGATGGGATTTCCAACACCACCTGAGAAATCAGGATGGTTTTGCGCCACTGCTTTTGCCCTTTTAAAGGCAGAAATCAAAAGCGGTATTTGAACCCACGACCGTCAGCTTAGAAGGCTGCTGCGCTATCCACTGCAGACTTTGCCTGCGAATCTGAAGCCCGCACTGCAAAGTTGGCTGCGCT
>JAFGQX010000046.1 GCA_016935455.1 Microcaldota archaeon | reverse complement strand
CTCGGGGATTAAAAAGGAGGAAACACGGGTGATTATAGAGCTCGGAGAGGATTCAAACACTGCCTCAATACTTGAAAAACTGGGTTTTGTTTTTGGAATTGAGTGGTATTCCTACGGAATAAGAACAAAGAAAAGCGCTGAGGACATGTGGGGGGAGATAAGGAAAAGAAAAAAACTTCTTGAAGGGAAAACATTCAAGGTTGAAACAAAAAGAGCGGACAAAAGTTTTCCTGTAAATTCAATGGAATTTTCAAAAAAACTCGGGGGGTATATTTATGAGGGACTGGGAAATCCAGTGGATTTAAAGAATCCGGAGATTCTGATTACCGCAGAAATACTCAATAAAAATGCGTATGTATTGTTTGGGAAAAATAAAGGTCTTGGAGGCCTCCCTCTAGGTTCTGCAGGAAAGGTTTTGTGTTTATTATCCGGAGGTTTTGACTCCCCTGTTGCTGCGTGGATGATGATGAAAAGGGGGTGCACTGTTGATTTTCTGCATATCCATTCCTTTCCGGATAATGAAAAAATTAAAGATACAAAAATAATGAAGATTGTTGAGGTTCTGGAGAGGTATGGAAATAAAGGAAAACTTTATTGCGCACCATATGAATTTTTTTATAAAAAAACATTCGGAATGGAAAACAGATATGAGCTTGTTCTTTTCAGGAGATTTTTGTATAAACTTGCGGAGAGAATTGCTCTGGATAAAGAATATCTGGGGATTGTAAGCGGAGATTCCTTGGGCCAGGTTGCCTCACAGACCTTGGAGAATATTGGTGCAGTTCAGGGCGGAATTACTGTTCCAATATTCAGGCCTTTAATAGGGTTTGACAAGCTGGAAATTCTGGGGATTTCAAAAAAAATCGGACTTTATGAAATTTCAAAGGAAAAATATAAGGACTGCTGCTCACTTGTTGCAATGAAAAATCCGGTTACAAGAGCTAAAAAGGAGATTCTAGATAGAATTGCTAAGGAACTTGAACTTGAAAAAACACTTAATGAAACACTTGAGGAAATGTCTGAATTCTAAGAGGATTTATAAATTTTGTTTTTTAATTCAACTAACATTAAGGTGTGGTTTATGAAATTGAGAATGTTAAGTTTGTTTGTACTGTTTGCAATGCTTGGAATGGTTTCAGCAATTGTTTGTGATCTAATGATTGATACTCCGGGAACAACAACTTTAACCGAAGATATAACTGCGGCGACACCTAGTGCCGTATGTATTATGGTGGATAATGTGGTTCTGGACTGTGATTCCCACAATATTAACGGAGCTGGAAGCGGAACTGGAATTTTTGCCCCCGATGTAAACACCATTACAATAAGGAACTGCAACGTGGATAATTTTGGAACCGGGCTTTATTTATCCAATTCAAAAGACCATACAATAATTAATAATAATTTCACGAATAATGTTGAGCCGGCAAGCGGGGTTCATCTTAACAATGTCAATGACAGCATATTAAGGGGAAACCGAATAAACAACAATGACAATGGAATTCATTTGAATTCCTGCCAGTACATAACTATAAGGGACAATAATGTTGATTCAAACTATTATGGAATTTATTCAAGCGGAGGGGGAAACCATACAATAGAAGGAAATACACTTAACAGCTGCAATGTAAGGGGGATCTACTTAGACAGCTGCAGTGAAAACACCATTTCAGGAAATACTGCAAAATACATCAGAAGCAGGGGCAGCGGTTATGGAATATACTCAACAAACGGAGTATCCAATACATACTCTTCAAACACATTTAATGAAAATGATTTCGGAATGTACCTTAATTTAGAACAGGAAGCAACAATCAGTTCAAACACAATGAGCTACAATGGATATACTGGATTGTATATGGTTCTTGTCCAGAATATAAACATAGAATCAAATACCTTAAACAACAATAATGATGAGGGAATTGCACCTGCAGCATGTGGTGTGGATATCCTGGGCAGCAGTAATGTAAATCTTTCAGAAAATACTGTTTGTTATAATGCACCGTACGGTATTCATTCGGCTGCATCTTCGGATATAAAAGCCTCAAACAACACTTTCTGTCTGAACCTGGAGCTTCCTGAAGACGGATACCAGCTGAATGAAACAATAGCCGCATACAATTTCAGCTTTGAGGCATCCAATGTTGTTCCGTATGGAGAAGGCGGGGAATTTGCAGCACTTGGAGGGAACTGCCAGTTATATCTGGATATGGTTCCGGTGGCAGCAATCAGTTATGATGATTTAAACAAAACCTCACCTAATTTCATAAATTATTATCACAATGTACCTGTTGGTTTCGGATTCCATAACTGGATGGTTGCATGCGGGGATAATTTTGACAATTCCGCAACATCAGGAATGAGGTCGCTTACATCTACTGCACCAGACAGTTCAATATCCATACCTATAAGCACCAATGCCTGGGTTCCGGAGGATATAAATACCGGTCCGACGGGGCTTCCGTTTAATCTTACAGTATTAACTGCAACTGAACAAATCGGAACCCTCAACATAAACTTTTACACCAGCAATCCCTCAGGAGCAAGTTTCGGCATTCCTGAGCTTGGGATGTACTTTACATTCACAATGAATCTGAGTTCATTGGAATGGGCATATCTCAAAATATACTATAATGACTCAATGATTCCCGCGGGAGTGGATGAAACAACTCTAAGGCCTTATTATTTTAATCCCTCCACAGGGTCATGGGAAACGATAACACCGAGCGGAGTAAATATAACTGGAAAATATATCTGGGCAAATATAACCCACTTCTCAACATTCGGTGCAGGAGGGTCATACTTTGCGAGTTCCTCATCTTCAAGTGACAGCAGTAAAAAGGAAATGACACTAACCTATGAAATGAAATGTCCGGATAATGTGCTTGAAGTGGTTGTAAAAGAAGGAGGTTCTCCTTTGGATGAAGCAGAAATAAGATTACTGCAGGGACCTTCATTTTCAAAAGTCGGTGAAGAGATTACCGGTTCTGACGGAACAGTATCCTTCCAGATAAACAGCGCAGGGGAATACAAACTTCTTGGTTCTGCATGGAACTTCTACTCTTACTCTTCGGATATATTTGAATTGAATCTTTGTGAAGAGGAAACTGTTCCTGAGGAAGAAACAGTACTGGAAGAGGAAGTTGTTGCAGAAGAAGCACCAGCTGAAGAACCAGTAGTTGAAGAGACACCTGAAGTTCCTGCTGAAGAAGAAACAATTCCAGAAGAAGTAGTTCCTCCGGTTGTCCCTGAGGAAGAAGAAATTGGAGAAGCAGAAACAGGTGCAGAAGAACAGGCACCTTCTGGAGAAGAAACAGTAGGACTGGAAGAAGAAAAGAAAGAAGCAGAGCAGCCTGCAGATTACAGCTGGCTGTACCTTGTTGTAGGACTGGTAATTGTTCTGGCAGTTGTTTACTATTTAATGAAGGGAAAACCTCCAAAAACAAGGAAAGGATTCAGAAGAAGATAAACTTCTTTTTTTCTTTTAATATTTTTTAAAATTTGAAAATAAAATATAAAATAAAAAATTAAAGCTCGTCTTCCGAGTAATAATAGGAACTTTTTTTGTAGGAGAAGATTTCTTCGGGCTTAAAAAATCTTTTTACTTCTTTTTCTGCAGTTTCTTTTGAATCGCTTGCGTGGATTGTGTTTTTGGATACACTAAGGGAATAGTCCCCTCTTATTGTTCCGGGGTCGGCTTCCCGTGCATTTGTTTTTCCGACCATCTTTCTTACAACCTCAACTGCATCTTTTCCTTCAATCACCATTGCAACTATGGGCTGGTGGGTCATAAATTCTTCAAGACCGGGATAAAATGATTTTTCAACAAGATGGGAATAGTGCTCCTTTGCAAGGTTTCCGTCCATATGGATCATTTTGAGGCCTGCAATAGTGAATCCTTTTCTTTCAAATCTTGAGATTACTGTTCCCACAAGTTCCCGCTGGACTGCATCAGGTTTGATAAGAATAAGAGTTTTTTCCATACGTGCTCATCTCTTCTTCTTTTTCTTCTTTGAAGATTTCTTCTTTGCAGTTCCGCCGGTTGCTTTCTTGAAGTCAACATATGCTTTTGTCCACTTCTTTCTTCTTCCTTCTCTGCCAAGTTTGGTATTTTTCTGGCATTTTGAGGAACAGTAACTAAAGGATTTGCCGTCTTTTCTTACAAACCTTACACCTGTTCCCGGTTTTATTTCATTTCCGCAAAAAGAACAAACAGCCACTCAACTCACCTGGTCCTTATTTCCTTGGCTTCTCTTTCGGTTTCAAGAAGGATGATAATCATTCCTTTTTTTACCGGCCCTTTTACATTTCTGAGTATTACTCTCCCGGTGTCCGGACCTCCCAGGACCTTGACAAGAACCTGGTAAATTTCTCCGGCAGCACCAGTCTTGGACTTGACTTCCACTATTTCCGCAGGATAACCTTCAATCATTAATAATCACCGCTATTTCTTTTCCTCTTTTTTCTCTTCTTTCTTGGGTTTTTCTTTGGGTTTCTCTTCTTTCTTTTCTTCTTTCTTTGGAGCTGGTTTTTCTTCTTTTTTAGCTTCTTTAGGTTTTTCTTTTTTAGGTTCTTCCTTTTTCTCTTCTTCTTTCTTTGCAGGTTTCTCTTCTTTCTTTTCTTCCTTTGGTTTCTCTTCTACTTCTGCTTTTGGAAGTCTCTTTATAATATCCTGAACAGTTTCTGCTGCTCCGCCTGCATTTTCCACTGCAATTGAAGAAGTACCTACCTTAAGGCCAATTGCCTTTCCGAGCTCTTCCTTGGTTTTGACATAACAGTAAGGAACGCCTTTCTCCTGACATAGTATAGGTATGTGAACTACCACTTCTTCCGGAGAAACATCCTCTGCAATCACTACGAGCTGTGCAGTTTTCCTTTCAATCGCCTTTGTTGTCTCATTTACTCCTTTTTTAATTTTTCCGCTGTCCTTTACCATAGACAAAGCTTCCAAAACTCTCGGGGTTAAATCTCCCGGCATTTCAAATTTTACATAACTAGCCACATTAACACCTCCTTTCGTCATTGGCTTGGATTACTTATGTTATTATTAGGTTTTAAAAAGATATGTTTTACTTTTCAATTTTGTACAGGTTGTAGTTCTCTTTTAATTTTTCAATCAGATATTCTGCAATATTCTTTTTTCCTTCCACAACTTTCGCTTTATTATTTGCAATCTGTTCAAGGAAATTCAGGTCAACATTCCCAAACTGGGGTTCACAGATATCATCAAAAAGAATCTCTTTCCCGTCCCCTTCAAGATACGCAGAATAAAATGTGTATTTTCCTCCTTTTTTTGAGTCAAGGATAAGTTTTTTGAGAAGGTCAGCTTCGCTTTCCTTCATCGTAAAGGCGATTAAAGGGGTTTTCCAGAAAGATTCTACAACATATAATTTTACATCAAAATAAGGGCTGATAAAAGAAAAATACCAGTATGCCTTAAGCCACTGCTCGGTTGTGTCGCATTCAAGCCGTTCATAGACCGTTTCCCTAAGCTCAAGAAGTCCGGTAAGCCTGAATTTGGGGTCGGGGTCATTGAAAATATTGTCAAGCTGGGGTCTTAATTCCTCTATTTCAGAGGCGAATTTATCAATGTAT
>JAFGQX010000045.1 GCA_016935455.1 Microcaldota archaeon | reverse complement strand
GAAGCACTTTCATCTATACGATCAAAAAGTAAACATCCAGATTTTGTTACACCTGGATATACCTCTCCGCTTTTAATTTTGCAATCCGAAGAAGAAAATGTGGTTTCATATTGATTTCCTAAATCATCTACAATTGCGGCATTATAAGTAAAGAAACTTCCCTTTTCATCACCCACATTTTTGATAATAATATCTACTCTAAACTCAGTTACTTCATCTCCCCAAGTGCTATGCTCTAAATGCGTATAATCCCCATATCCAACTAGACTAACTTGGAAATCACCGCTGGAACTACTCTTGGTTTGGATTAGGTTAACTTCATTTACATGTTCTAAATAGGCTTGTTCTCGTATTTCATTCATTTCTTCTTCAGTATATGATTCTACGGAATAAGTATTGGCTTCAGCTGTTATTTTAGTTCCATCCATAAATTCAAAAGTCATTATTAAAACCCCTGTATTTGACATGGCTTTTTTTATATCTAAGGGGTCTAACCAAATTTCAGTTGCTTTTCCAATATCTTTCCCAGTAAGAGAAAATTGGTAATCCACATAATCAGATTCTTTGACTTCATAATTACTTTCATGAAGTAAATTATCGTATTCATCATATATCTTAAGATTTACTTTTCCAGAATATGCTTTTCCATTATCAAAAATGAAATAAACTCTATAGGTTCCATCCTCTTCTTTGACCATATTAAAATTGTTTATCGAGATGGGCTTTTGCTTTATACTTTGGGGTTCTTCTTGTTGATTTTCTGTTGAGGTATTAGTTTCTTCTTGGGTTTGCACATTTTCAGATTCAACAATTGTCATATGTTCCTGAGTTGTATCCGTTTGTGTTTCATTATTAGTACAACCGCTAAAAAAGATCAGACCAAGGATTAAAATTCCAAAAATAACCTTATAATTCATTTTCTCACAAGTTAATTTGGAGGAAATCTTTAAATATTATACTACGGTTTACAATATAAGAAATACCCAAGGTCTAAGAAGATGTTAAAAAAATAAATACGAAACGAAACCAAAAAAAGGATTATTTCCTCCTTAATAACTATTATTAAGTTCTATTGCGGAAGTTAAGCGCTATCTATTCGGTTCCTGGCTTCTGTCCGGGGCGCATTTTATTTGGCACCATTTTCTTTCAAAAGATTCTCTATCTGCTTGTATTTTAAATCAGTATAAAATTTCCTGCATTCAATTACACCTTCAAGAATTGATTTTTCATAAATATCTTGGACATTGACTTCTGCTCCATTTTCAATTAGGAATTTTGCAGTATTCAAATGACCCTGCCAGCACGCAAACATTAAAGCAGTTCTCCCATCTTCATTTTTCAGATTGATATTTGCCTTGTTCAAAACAAGAAGTTCTGCAATTTCCTCATATTCAAAAACAGCATACATAAGTGCTGTCCAGCCGGATTTATCCTGAAAGTCAACATCTGCTCCTTTCTCCAGAAGTTTTTTTACTTCGCCGAACTCCCCTTTTTTTGAAGCATCTGCAAGCTTAAGATTCAATCTTTCATCTTCGCTGATTAATGGTCTTTTAAATGCTTTAAATGTTTTTGGAGGTATCTTTTCTGTCTTCCTGTTTCCTGAAGTTCTTTTGCTTAAATGCATAAATAAATATGATATAAAAAAAATAAAAAATTAATCGTAACTCTTGTGTCCCCCCCACTGCTTAAAAAATCCTGCAATAAATCCGAGCATTGCACCAATCTCAACAAGATTGGGTGATTCAATTTCAAAAACAGATGTAAATCCATTTCTTACAGCTTCCCCCAAAACAGGAGTAATACTTAATATCCAGCCGGTAATTGCACCAATCAAAGACCCGAATATTGCAAAAAGAAATACTCCGATTATTCCTACAAAAACAGCAATTATTCCAATCACTGCTCCTTTTACTGCATCTTCAATCATAAAACCACGAATAAAAATACAAAAGTAAATTTATAAAAGTTAAACAAGAACTCAAAGTATGGTCTCCGGCACAAATAAGAGGGTTCTTACTGTTTTGACGCTTGCTTTAATCAATGTCGCTGCAGTTGCAAATTTAGGACAGCTTTCTGTTCTTGCTGAATACGGCCTTTCTGCTGTTTTCTTTATCGGGTTGGCAGCACTTGTATTCTTTATTCCCACCGCCCTCGTATCCGCGGAGCTTGCAACTGGATGGCCAAGGGAGGGGGGAGTATATTTATGGGTAAAAGAAGCATTTGGAAAAGGGTGGGGATTCCTTGCAATATGGCTTCAGTGGATTGAAAATGTGGTATGGTATCCGACAATACTCTCATTTGCAGCGGCAACAATAGCATTTATCATTGACCCCTCATTAGTCACAAATACATTTTACACATTGGCAGTAATCCTTGCAATAACCTGGGGTGCAACAATTGCAAATTTCAAGGGAATGCAAACCTCCGGACTGATAAGCAGTTTTGGAGTAACCGTGGGTGTGATGTTTCCTGCACTTCTTGTAATTATTCTGGGCTTGGTATGGATATTCACAGGAGGAACAACACAGATTGAATTAAATGCACAAAGCATAATTCCTGATTTAAGCAACATAAATAATATTGTATTTTTAGTGGGTGTTCTGCTTGGGCTTGCAGGAATAGAAATGTCAGCTGTTCACGCAAAGGAAGTTAAAAACCCTCAAAAGGATTATCCAAAAGCAATATTCATATCAGTTATACTTATACTTGCAATAACTGTTCTCGGTTCCCTTGCAATATCGGTGGTGGTTCCAAAACAGGACATAATCCTCACTGCAGGAATAATGGAGGCATTCAGTACCTTTTTCTCTGCATATGACCTCCAGTGGATTACACCTATAATTGCCATTCTTATATCTGCAGGTTCTGTAGGGATGGTAAGTACATGGATGGTCGGGCCAAGTAAAGGAATTCTTGCAACTGCAAGGGATGGAAATCTTCCGCCGTTCTTCCAGAAAGTAAATAAAAATGGAATGCCGGTCCATCTGATGATTACTCAGGCATGCATCATAACCCTTCTTGCACTTGTGTTTATTTTTATGCCCTCAATCAACAGCTCCTACTGGATGCTCACAGTTCTCACTGCACAGTTATACCTGATAATGTATGTGATGATGTTTGCATCTGCAGTAAAACTCAGGTATTCCCAGCCTAAAACAAAGAGGGCTTATACAGTGCCCGGAGGAAACTTTGGAATTTGGATCGTTGCAGGGATAGGAATACTCGCATCCATTTTCGCAATAATAATTGGATTCATACCGCCCCCGCAGATAGAAGGCGGAAGTGAAGGATTTTTCCAGACGTTTATTATCGCAGGCATCGGAATCACCTGCATTGTACCGCTTATAATCCGCCGTTTTAAAAAGGCAGAATGGGCGCCTAAAAGGAGATGAAAAAATGGATATTATGGAATACAAACAATGCCCTGTTCTGGTCATAGACAGGGAGATTAATTCTAAAAGTGCTAGAGGAAAAAGAATCGGAATGCTTGTAAAGGAACTTAAAAACCGTGGATTCTCAGTTATGGAAACTCCAGATATCAAAGAGGGGGAAACCATTCTATGGTCCAACCGGGGAATAAGCTGTATGGTTGTGGAATGGAGCCAGAAACCGGTTAAGCTTATAGAGAAAATAAGAAAAACAAACAAAAATCTCCCAATATACCTGATGGCTGAAAAGCTTGAGGTTGAAAAAATTCCTGTTGAAATTGTGGAAAAAACAAACGGATATATCTGGGTTATGGAAGATACGATGGACTTTATAGCCGGAAGAGTTGAAGACTCGGTTGAAGAATACGGAAACAAAGAACTTCCTCCTTTTTTCAAAGAACTTGTAAAATATAATTATGAATATAAATATGCATGGCACACACCCGGACATATGGGCGGGGTTGCATTCAGAAAAACACCTGCGGGAAGATATTTTTTCAATTTCTTCGGGGAGAATGTATTTAGAACAGACCTCTCAGTCTCTGTCCCGGAACTAGGTTCTCTTCTTGAGCACAGTGATGTTTTGGGGAAGGCTGAAAATGAGGCTGCAAAAACATTCGGCGCAGACAGGACTTATTTTGTAACCAATGGAACATCCACTGCAAACAAAATTGTATTCCACGGATGCGTAACCCCCGGGGATATAGTACTTGTGGACAGAAACTGTCATAAATCGGCAATGCATGCAATAATAATGACCGGTGCGGTTCCGGTTTATTTTATTCCCACAAGAAACCAGTACGGGATAATCGGGCCGATTCACAATAAAGAATTTGAGAAAAAAACGATTGGAAAAAAATTAAAGAAATGCAGGCTTATAAAAAGTAAAAATAAAGGCGCAAGGCTTGCGATAATTACAAATTCCACATACGACGGGCTGTGTTATAATATTGAATCAATAAAGCAAAAATTAAAGGACATAACTGACTGCCTTCACTTTGACGAGGCGTGGTATGGATATGCAAATTTCCATCCTATGTACACGGGAAGATATGCCATGCATACTGGGAAAAATGATGAAAAGCTTCCTGCAATGTTCGCAACCCAGTCTACACACAAAGTGCTTGCAGCGTTTTCACAGGGCTCAATGGTCCATGTAAAAGACGGAAAAACAAAGATAGACCATGAAAGATTTAATGAAGCATTTATGATGCACACTTCTACTTCCCCTCAGTACGGGATAATCGCATCCCTTGATGTTGCCAGCAGGATGATGGATGAAGGAGGAGAAATGCTTGTTGATGAAGCGATGGAAGAAGCAATAGAATTCAGAAAAAAGATGGCGGAGATAGGTAAAAAGATGAAAAAGCAGTGGTGGTTCGGAGTCTGGCAGCCTGACAAAATAGCAAAAATAAAAACAGATATTCTTAAGAAAAATTCCAAATTATGGACTCTCAAATCAAATGAAAAATGGCACGGATTTGGGAATCTGGAAAAAGACCACATACTTCTTGACCCGCTCAAGGTTACAGTCATTACCCCCGGAATAAAGGGAAAAGGAATGGACAAGTGGGGAATACCCGCGGGGATAGTGTCTGCTTATTTGAGGAAAAAGGGGATAGTGGTTGAAAAAACAGGGCATTATTCTTTCTTAGTGTTATTTACAATAGGAGTAACGAAAGGAAAATCTGGAACCCTTCTTAATGCGCTTTATGAATTCAGGGAATCATATGACAAAAATGAACCAATTGAAGACATCTTCCCGGAACTTGCAGAAAAAAATCCGGGATACAGCGGAATTGGATTAAAAGAACTGTGCACAAAGATGCATGATTATTTCAGGAAGGAAAAAATAAATGAGGTTGTTCAGGATATTTATTCTGTGATTCCGGAGCAGAATATAACGCCTGCAGAATCATACAAGCGTATGGTTAAGGGGAAGGTAAAAAAAGTCAGAATAAAGGATTTAAAAGGAAAAATATCCGCCGCAATGATTGTCCCCTATCCTCCCGGAATTCCAGTGATAATGCCCGGAGAAGTATTTACAAAAGAGATAAACAAAACAATAGACTATCTTAAATTCTGCGAAGAATTTGACAATGAATTCCCCGGATTTGAAAATGAGATGCATGGAGTTATGATTGAAGAGGAAAAGGGAAGGAAAAATTACTGGGTTTACTGCATCTCTTAAGGCTGGTTTTCCACCCATCTTTTTTAAATGTAGGCAGAGATAACCTAACGGTGAAAATATGAATAAATTTCTATTTGTTTTAGCATTATCTGCCCTGTTCTTTGCAGGATGCATAGGAACATCAGAAGAAGTTCAGGAAGAATACTGCACAAAGGAAGGAACCAGCTTAAAAATGAGTTTTACTGAAGCAAAAAACATAGCACAGAACAGCGCATGCACGCAAGAGGGCCCTCTTGGAACAGAACACTGGTGTAATGAAGTTACAGGCACATGGTGGATTGATATGAATATTGAAAAGGAAGGATGCAACCCTGCATGTGTAATTAATGTGGAAACAGGAGAAGCAGAAATAAACTGGATGTGCACAGGATTAAAAGAATAATTATTTTTCTTTTTTTATGGTTTATATTCTGGAGGTTCATATTCCATAAACCGTTCACATTTAGGTTCCTTGTTTATAAAAAAACCTCTGCATTTTTTCTCTTTGCACCAGATGGGGAAATCTTTTGTTCCATCCTTGTTTGTAGAACCTGTAGTCCATATGCATACTCTTATTTTGAGTTTAACCGGGCTTCCGCTAATTTTAATAGCCGGCAGTTTTGTATGGATATCTCTGGCTGGTAATTGTTTCATGTTATCAAATATGTCTAATACTGTTTATAAAGCTATTGTTTAAAGGATAGTGAAGGAAGACCTGCTCTCCGAAATCCCATGCGCAACCTCCATAAGAACCTCAAGAGCTATTGAGGTGTGGAAACTTTTTATAATTTCAGAATAAGCACCCCGCAGGGAACCGCTGAATGAAAAATTATCAATGGGGTCCTTTGAAACAGAATTACTGACAAAACCTTCCAGAGGTTTAAGCGGGGGTTCAAAGGTTATTTTAACCTCATAAATTCCTTTTCTTCTTAAGCGTTTTCGTTCTCCGGTTACAGATATTTCTGCAGTTACATTCTGGCTTCCGCCAATTAATTTTTTCATTAAACCTTCAGCTTTTACTGAATGGAGTGTTTTAGTGATGGAAATTTTTGGACTGCCGTCCGGCTTTCCTTTAAGCTTAAGCATTGTTTATTTTAGGCTGAAATAATTTTTAAAGTGATATTCTTTAGTGTTTGATGGATTATACCACTTTAAGTTCCAGAGTAACTGTTGTCCCTTCTCCAAGCGCACTTTCTTTAATATACATTCTGCCGTTCATTTTCTCTGCAAGCTCTTTTGAAATCTGTATTCCAAAGCCGTGGTTCCCGTCATCCTTAAAGGTTGTTGCCTGTTCTCCATTTTTCAATTTTTCAAGGATACTGCTGTGGATGCCGCATCCATAATCAGTAAAATCAACTGAAAGGATATCATTCCTGAGGTTTAAGGTTACAAGAACGGGAGAGGAGGAGTACATCTGCTCTGTTGCACGTTTTGCATTGGAAAACAGATTCTTGAATATCATAAGAAGAAATAGTATATTTGCGTTGACTCTTATATCTCTCAGGCTGTTCCTTTCCTCGAAGACAACGTTGTACTCGCAGCCGGAATAGATTGAAGCAAGCCTGAGCGTTTTAACCAGGCCGGAATGGGCATCATCGACAGGCATAAGAACCCCGGTCAATGAAAAATCAGAGTTTATAAGGGAACTGACTGAACTGTAAAATATTCCCACGGTTGAAAATGCAGAATTGATAAGGTCTTCATTAAATTCCCTGATAACCGGGCTGTTTTTAATTCCGGATTCCAGTTCTGAAAAAGCCCTTTTAAAACTTCTGAGAATACTGAGGGAAGTCTGCTTCAGCCCGCCTATGCTTAAATTAAATGCTTTTTTGTTAATGTCAATTCCAAGAGAGATTAATTCGGATTCTGAAAAAGACTGTCTGAGCACCGGAATTTCTATATCGCTGTCATAAATCGTAAGGCGCGCAAGAAGCTGTATCTTTCCTTGGTAATTCAGAAGCTCATCTATTAACGGGATTAAATCCGGAAGGCGGTCCTGGCAGAGAAAATGAAGGTTTGAAAGTGATACCCTCATTTCGTGGTTTAAGGCGGTGCAGAAATCAGGAAACAAACGCACAAACATTTTGTCTCCCAGATTTTTTTCTGTTAATTTTTTGAGGTAGGTAAATGTCTTTCTTTCGGGGCCTCCTCTGGCAGCCGGGCTGGTATTGATAGGGTATGACTTTCGCATACCGAGAATAATAAATTAGGATTTTTAAACATTACTCTTCTTCGGGAAGAAAAAGAAAAAAATCAGCCCTCCTTGCAGGAAGACCATCCGCATTTGATGCATTCCCAGCATCCCTCCATAAAAACTAATTCAGAATTGCATACCGGACAAATTTCCTTTTTTTCAAGGTGGTGCATAAAATAATTAAAGGGAAAATTTAAAAATAATTAAGCTTTTTTGGTTTTTCCCCTTGTTCTGGGTGTTTTGATTATTCCCTCGGAACCGCCGAACGCATTTTTAAGGCCGTCCAATAATTTGGCAAGGGTTCCCTTTCCGCTGAGATTTCCCAATGTGGTGTCCATCCATTTCAGTGCTTTTTTGTCAGTTTCAAAAAGCTTGTGGGCTGCCGAGGCAAGGTCGCGTATCCCCGCTTTAGTATAATTGAATTCTTTTCCGGTGTATTTTCTCTCAAGTCTTACGAATTCCTCACTTTTAATAAAACTCTTATAATTGGGGGATTTGCCTGCTTTTCTGGATTCTTTTAATTCTTCCTCATCTCCTTCCCTAAGTCTATTCCGAACCCCAAATGTAAGAAAACCCAACATAATTAATCTCCAAAAAAGGAATGCAGTTTATATTTATAAAGCTTATCTCTTGTAACCTATTTTTCTGAGGAATTCTTTTCTCTCATCCTTATCTTTTTCCGTTTCAATTCCCAAAGGAATCTGGCCGTCTATTACACCAAGAACTCCGCGTCCCAGTTGTGTTTCTGCAACGATTACCTCAAGAAAGTTTGCAGTTGCACAGTTTATTTTTGCAACTTCTGAGACGTTTTTTATCCTATTGAGGACATTTATTGGATAACCTTCTTTCAAAAATATTAGGAATGTATGGCCCGCTGAGATTTTTTTTATTTCCTCAACCGCTTTTTCAATAAGTTTTTCATCATTTCCGTCGCTTCTTATTAGCCTCTTTCCCGAAGCCTCGCAGAAAGCAAGGCCGAATTTAATTCCAGGGCCGGATTCAATAATCGTCTCATACAAGTCCTCAACAGTTTTAATAAAATGGGACTGGCCGAGCACCGCATTGCATCCTTCAGGGATATTAATCTCAACTGATTCAAGTTTTACCATTTTTCCACCTCATAAAACTACAGACCAAGCTCTTTTATTATCTTGGAAGTTTTGAATATCTCGGGTTCAACCTTTTCCTTCAGCCGGATTATTTTTACTCCTTCGGGCTTGAGGAACGGCTCCTGGTCATAGCCATATACAATTATATCCGGATTAATTTTTTCAAAAGTCTTCAGGGGGTCCTTCCCTCCCAAAACTGCAGAATCAACGGGCTTGAGAAATTCAACCATTCTTTTTCTGTATTCCTGAGAATGGATTACTGTTCTTTTCTTTTTGTTTATGTGCTCGTCTCCTGCGATTACAACTATCAGGACATCTCCGAAAGATTTTGCTTCATTTAATGTGTGGATGTGGCCTATGTGGAGAATGTCAAACACCCCTCCGGTTGCAACCACAGTTATTTTTTTTCTCGGTTCTTTT
>JAFGQX010000044.1 GCA_016935455.1 Microcaldota archaeon | reverse complement strand
TGGAGCTCTTGTTTTGCACTCTCTTTCTCCATTCTGAGAATATAGCCTCCGCCTATGGGAACAAGGACTTTTTCTGAAACAACATCCGCTTCTATAAATGAATTGCCCCCTATGGGAACCAGAGAACTGGACTTGCTGAGTCCTTCCACTGTTTTTGATGCATTTGTAAGGTCAATTATAGTCAAAGTAATTTTCTCTATCTCATTTTTTATCATGCCAAGCTGCTGCCTGCTGAGTTCCGCTTCATAAAGAAGTCTCTGCTGTTCTTCATCGTCCATAATTACACCTTCTCCACAGTTTCAATTTGAATCTGCTCTCTTTTAAGGCCGTTGCTGGAACCAAAAAGGGCGTATGTTTTTTCCCTTGCATCTTTTTCGCTTTGTGCATCAATTTCCTTTTTAAAAGGTCTTCCTCCGCTTATTTTTATTTTACCGCTAACAACAAATTTCATAAAATCACCTAATCAAGGAAGCCGAGGGCATCCTCTATTCTTCCCATTTCAAAAGCAGTTGTCATTTCACCGACAACATATGACTTATCATTAATCACTGAACCTAAAGAAACAAAACCTGTTCCTGTATTTACTGTTCCTGTTGACCCTTTAAAGCCGAACACATTCTCAAGGGCATTAAGCTCGTCCCGTGAAACTGCATAATGAACCAAAAATCCGCGGTTGTTGCATATGCAGGTGCTACCGACAGTAACATAGTTTGATACTTTCATAGGCTTCAACTTCACTTTAAGAACATCCTCAATTCCTTTCATTTCTTTTTCGTCCATATTTACGCTGACTATACCTCTGCTGTCATTAAGTGAAATATTATTCCCGTTTGCATTGTTTTTGTCACCGCACACATAAATTTCAAGGCCGGTTTCTTTTAGAACTGAAATCTCCTTTTCTTCAATTATATCCGGAACCACAATCCCTTTTGAATTCATCACTGCATAAATTCCTATTAAGTTGGAGCCGGCAATTGCAAGCGGAATAACTTCAGTATCCAGATTCTCTTTTATCACCGAACTGAATTTTTCAGCAGTGTCAACAGGAACGAGGGTATAATCATTGTTTGTCACCGCAAACATTCCTATCCATGAATTGCCGTAGTAGGATGTGGATCTTCTCACTTGGTTTTCACCTTTTCCTCCTTTTTCTCCTCGCTTTTTTGTTTTTTCTCTTCGGGTTCTTCAGGTTTTTCTTTCTTTTCTTCAGGTTTTTTCCCGGCGGATTTCTCTTCTTTTTTCACTTCCTTGGACTCGGACTTTTTCTCCTCTTTTTCCTGTGCAGGTTTTTTCACTTCTTTTTCTTCTGCTTTTTTCTCTTCTTTAGGTTTCTCTGCTTTCTTTTCCTCAGTTTTCTCGTCAGGAAGATATGCATATGCAGTTCCGTCCTTTTTTACTACTCTAACCCTGACCAGTCTCGGGGGTTTCTGTATGCTTCTGGACCAGATTAATTCATTGAGGGCCATGCTGATTATTACCTTGTCTGTTTTTGCATGTCTTAAAACAAAATCCTGAAGAAGCTTTACTGCGCGTATTGCCCTCTTTGTTCTTTTGTAAAGGTATGCTTTTCTTAAAGGAATATTGTAAATGTGTTCGTCTCCTTTCATATTATCACTCTTTGTCACGCTGTTTTATCTTATCCGTTCTCCAGTTCCTTCTCTTAGGGTTTGTCTGTGCCGCCCCTTCAGACCTTATGGTGGCAAAAACAGGGACCCTTCTGTTTTGTCTTGTCTTTTTTGCAAGTCTTGACTTTTTTCTTGGAGTTTTTTTGCTCATAATAACACCTTATTTTCTCTTTATTGAAATACTCCCCTCGTGAGAGGGGCCTTTTACTTTGTTGATTATCATAATAAGCTCCTTTTCCGTTATTCTTCTTCCAAGCCTCTGATAAACTGCGATTACCTGTTTTGAAACTGCTGAAAAAAGTTCCTTGTTCATCGCATATATGTTGCTCATACGGTCATAAGCACTTTCATCAAGCGCGATTCTCAGTATTGATTTTATTTTCTGCAACATCTGTTCCTGCTGGAGCTTTTTCATCCTCAATTCTTCAATCTTTTCATTTTCCTGCTCATGCACTTTTGCTCACTTCCCTGGCTGTCTGGTCAAGGAGTTTTCTTCCTGCACCGGTCAGTACCCTGCCTTCTTTTTCGCTCTTTTTCATCAGGCCGGCTTTTTCAAGAGACTGGAATGCTTTTCTGATGAGAGAACCCCCCGCAGGCATATGCCTTTCAGGTTTGACCCCTCTGTTTTTTCTGCCTCCGTAATGCCTTCTGAGTCTCTGGGTTCCGACATTTCCTCTTGAGTATGCCTGCCTCATTACTGAAGCGCACCTTAGATACCAGAAGTTTTTCTGGGCCGGAGGTCTTTCAGTGTGTGCACCGCTTTTTGCATAGCTGACAAAATCCGGTTTCTCTATCTTCATTTCCTCAAGTTTCTCTGCAACTTTCTCTATCAGCGCATTTGCATCAACATCTAAACATCCTATCATTTTTTCACCTTCTCTAAAAGTTTATAAGACTAAATCTTATAGAATCGTATTTCATATTCTTACATTAGAAATATTTAAAAAGTATGCCGAGGGGGGGATTTGAACACCCGACCTCCAGAGTTCATCCCGTGGAAAAATATTCCAAGGGTATTCACCCGTTAATGATATCATCGCCCGAAGGCTCATAACTCATTAAGCTTGGCTTATGAGTCTGGCGCTATAACCAGGCTAAGCTACCTCGGCATCGTGGAGATTATTTAGATTCAAAAGAATTAATAAATTTGTCCTAAAACAGAAGCGGGACAAGATTTATCAGCAGGCCCGCAGTTGAAAGAACCATCAGAACTTTGACGATATTTCCGTTCTTAATATTTACCTCGATTAATTTGTAGCCGTCAAAAGCGGGGATTGGAAGCAGATTAATCGCTCCGACAACGAAATTAAGAGAAAATGCAAGCCCGAAAAAGACGTAGATAAAGTTCATCCAGCCGGAAGTATATTTGGTTACATATGATTTGCCATCCAGCACAAAAAACCTTATTCCAAGATATCCATTTTCATCGGTTTCCCGGATTACTGTTCCTTTGTTTGTTTCCATAACAACCGAAGAATTCGGCTGGAACGACATCCCCTCATAATATTCCCCCCCGTTTATCGTGTATATTATTGTGCCTGTTTCCATCCCCCCGATGATATATAATCCGTGTTCCTGGTATCCCTGAAAAAGGAATACTGCGGAAAGGAACAAAAGGAAAAATATTATGGAGGTCATAAAATTGGCGGTTGAACCTGCGACAAGAACGCGGGTCTGTTTTTTATCTTCGCATCTCTCAAGTTTTTTTTCATCCGGTTCCACAAACGCACCAACCGGGATTATACCAAAAAGGACAACACCTGAAGAGAGGAGGGGGATTTTTGCTATTCTGCTTAAAACTGCGTGAGCACCTTCATGAACTGCAAGGATCACTACAAGAGCAAGAATTCCTTCCCAAAGAGGAATGTTTATTCCCGGCAGAATAAGGGTTGCTCCTGCATCGGACGGTGCAACTGTAGAGATACCGAGCAGCATCTCAAATAATTTTGTGACTATAAAGAATGCATAGCTTACAAGGTTATAAACAATAAGGGAAGCCATCCCTCCCAAAAGAAGAATCACCGGGCCTATAAAATCCAGCACCGAACCGCCGCTTCCCGTGCCTCCGGAAGACAAAGCTCCCGAATCGGCACCCTTAAGTGTAATCATAAGAAACGGTATCGCATAGGGTGCGATTACGCCGCTTAAAATAATAAGAAGAATCATTCCGGTTATGAATTTCTTTGCATCAACATGCTTTTTTGCAATAATCCAGCTCAGCCCGCC
>JAFGQX010000043.1 GCA_016935455.1 Microcaldota archaeon | reverse complement strand
AGGTAAAGTAATAAATCAATTAAATGAGATTTCTGATAAAAAATGGACTATCTATGTGGTGGATGGAGGTTCCAAAGACAGGACTGTTCAAATCGCAATGGAAAAAGGGGCAAAGATAATTCCCTTTGGAAAAAGAGGCAAAGGTCTTGCTGTAAAAGAGGCTTTTGAATTTTTGAATTCTGAAAAATTGGTGATGCTGGATTCTGATTTAACCTATCCAGTGGATAAGATTCCCGAATTTATAAACATGTTGGATTCTTTTGATGTTGTTATTGGTTCTAGATTTAATGGAACCATGGAAGCAGGTGCTATGACATCGATTAATAAAATTGGAAATAAATTGATTACTAGCTTTGCAAATATTCTTTATTCTAAGAATATTTCCGATGTTTGCACAGGTATGTGGGGGTTTACAAAAAGTACATATAAAAAAATTAATGTCGATGCCAAACATTTTGATATAGAAGTTAATATTTTTACTGAAATTAATAGATTAAAATTAAAATGCATCGAAATTCCGATAACATACAAAAGAAGAAATGGAACGTCTAGTTTGAATCCATTGCATGGATTTGATATTATTTGGTTTTTACTGAAAAAACGATTCTGATTTTTAATTGTCATAATATCCAATCAATATATTTTTTTATTCCTTCTTCCAAACCTACCTTTTCCTTCCACCCTAATCTTTTCAATTTGTTGCATTCCAGAAGCATCAGCCTTACGTCCCCAACCCAGCCTACTTTTCCCCCGGTATGCCTAAACTCAGGCTCAATTTCCATTTCCCTGCACATAATCTCCGCAAGTTCATTAACAGTAATCTTTCCGGAGCTCCCCACATTGTAAACATCATAAATTTTTTCCTGTTTTTTCCAAACGTCCATAATCGCATCAACAGTGTCGCTCACGTGTAAATACGATTTCTCCTGCTTCCCATCTCCTAATATTTCCAACTCCCGTGAATTTTTCTTCAGCTTATTATAAAAGTCATACATAACCCCGTGTGTGCTTCTTTCCCCAAATATATTCGCCAATCTCAATACCGTCCCCTTAATCCCGTAGGTATGTGCATAACTTGAGACATACGCTTCATCTGCAAGCTTGCTTGCCCCGTAATTGCTTATGGGTTTGCAAGGATAATTCTCAGGGGTGGGGATAACCTCCGCTTCCCCATAAACGGTAGATGTGGAAGTAAATAATATTCTCTTAACATTGTTTTTCCTGCATGCCTCAAGGACATTAAATGTCCCGACCACATTATCATTAAAGCTCCTTTCAGGAACATCGGCACTGTCTTTTACATAAGGGTCAGCTGCAAGGTGAAATACGGTATTTATCCCCTTAAACTCCCCATCAATCCCGTCTTTCACTATATCCTTTTTCACATATTCAGTTTTCCCATTCCTGTAAGTCTCTTCCCGGTCAATAACCACAACAGAATGCCCTTTTTCAAGCAGATTATCCACTAAATGAGACCCGATAAATCCACATCCACCAGTCACAAGAACTTTCATCTACTCATCCCTGTAATGCTCAACAAGTTTTTCAATTCCTTCCTCAAGTTTAACCTTTGCCTCAAACCCAAGAACCTCCCTTGCCTTCTCCACATCCGCCTGCGTTTCATATACATAATTTTTGATTGGATTTTCAACATATTCCGGTTCAAGATTAGTTCCCATTTTTTCATTGAGCAGTTTAATCATATTATTAATTGTAATATATTTTCCCGTTCCGACATTGAATACCCCGCTGATTCCTTTATCCATTGAAAGGATATTTGCCTCAACCACATCATCCACATAAGTAAAATCCCTTGTCTGGTTTCCGTCCCCATAGACAACCGGCTTTTCCCCTTTTTTAATCGCCCATAAAAACTGTGAAATCAAATTGGCATATTTTCCTTTGGATTTTTCATTGGGCCCATATACACTGAAATACCTTAATCCAGTAACCTGAATTCCGTAAAATTCATTATACAAAATCCCCAGTCTGTCCATAGGATACCTGGCTTCGGTATAAAAGTCCTTCACAAGAGGAACCATCTCTTCTTTATGCGGCGGCTTGATTGAGTTGTATACTGATGAAGATGATGCATAAACTACCTTCGCATCATTTTTCCTTGCATACTCCAAAATGTGCAAAAATTCATCTATTACTTTTGAAGTTAAATAAGGATTCTGGACGTACATCGGAGAAGATGAATAAATCCCATTATGGAATATTGCTTCCGGTTCAAAACTCCCCCACTTTTCTACCTCTCCTGAATCACATTTCATAAGTTCAACATCAATCCCTTTAAGGTTCTCTTCTGAACCGGTATGCATATTGTCAACTGCAAGAACCTGATGACCTTCATTAACCAGTCTTTTGGTTAAATTTGACCCTATAAACCCCGCTGCACCTGTGGATATTATCTTCATAGAACTTATTCTCCATACTCTATTTTTTAAATCTTACATAATACTTTCTAATCTATGTTTGATATTCTATGTATCCCAATAGGTTTCATAGCAATAATTTTTGCACTGACTACATTCAGAATAGTTTTTGAATATGAAAGAGGAATAGTATTCACTCTTGGTAAATTTTCAAAAATAGCAAATCCAGGCCTGGTGGTAATTATCCCTATTCTCCAGAGTATGAAAAAGGTGGATAACCGTATAACCACCGTAGATATCCCCAAGCAGGAGGTAATGACAAAGGATAATGTTCCTGCAAGCATAAATGCAGTAGTTTACTGCAGGGTTATAGACCCCAAAAAAGCAGTCCTTAGTATCCAGAATTATCTTTATGCAGTGTCCCAGTACGGACAGACAGCCCTCAGGGATGTAATAGGAAACAAAGAACTTGATTACCTTTTGATGGAAAGAGAAAGCATTGCAAATGAAATAAAGCAGATTGTTGACAAGGAAACGGATGAATGGGGTATAGATATCACTGCAATAAAAATACAGGATATTGAACTTCCCGGAGATATGAAAAGAGCAATGGCAAGACAGGCAGAAGCAGAAAGAGAAAAGAGAGCAACAATAATCATGAGCGAGGGTGAAAGAATAGCCTCAGACAATCTTTCCAAAGCAGCTGAAAAATTAGGTGTGATGCCCGGAGCTCTTCACTTGAGAACTCTTCAGACACTTGCAGATATTTCTTCAGACCAGAGCAATACCGTTATTGTTCCTATTCCGGTGGAGCTTCTTAAGGCACTTGAGGGATTTGCAAAGGTAAATGAGAAAAAGAAAAAATAACTCAGGCAGGTTTCCATCTCGGTCCTTCTTCAGTGTCTTCCAGTATTATTCCCATTTTTTTAAGTTCTTCCCTTATTCTGTCCGCCTTTTTAAAATCTTTATTCTCTCTTGCGTCCTCCCTTTCCAGAATCATTTTTTCTATTTTCTCCTGAAGCTCTCTGCTTATTTCTGTTTTTTTGGATTCTTTAATCCCTAGAATTGAGAACATATTCTCAATTTCTTTCATTATGTAAAAAGCATCATTCTTCTTTAATTCTTTTTTCTCAATAGAGCTGTTTGTTTCCCTTACCATACTAAACATTGCCGCAAGTGCGCCGGGAGTGTCAAAATCGTTGTCCATCGATTCATAGAACTTTTTTGTATACTCCCGTATTTTGGGTATCCCAGTTTCCCCCTCGTTTTCAATCTCTTTAAGCCGTCCATAAGTATTGAAAACCCTTTCAACTGTTTTTTCTGTATCGAGTATAGCCTGTTCATTGTAATCCACTGGACTTCTGTAGTGTGTCATTGAGAAGAACAGCCTTATCGCAGCCGGGTCGAATTTCTCAAGAGCGTTTTCCAAAGTTATGAAGTTTCCAAGGCTTTTGCTCATCTTTT
>JAFGQX010000042.1 GCA_016935455.1 Microcaldota archaeon | reverse complement strand
GAATGCAGAAGCCACAAAATGTTTCAATTTTAATTGGACTTTTTCTCTACCTGATTTCGGCCGCTTCTTATAATGGGGAAAATGACGGAACCTTACTTTTTTACCCAGAAAGGTTTGCAAACGTTGGGCATCATTGGGTTTACTTATAGAAACTGAAATAAAATTGTCATTATTCCTAAAAAAATCGAATACTTCCTTTTTATGTTCTCTGTATTTATTTAAATACAGCCACGGATTTTTTATGGAGTCCGCTGAACCATAGAAGATATTCCTCACCTTTTCATTATACTTATCCTTTCCATAAAAATACTGAACACTTCTTAACCATTGAGTTTCTTCCCGTTCCAGAAAAATAAACTTCGCATCGGGATATTTTTTACATACATAGGGATATACAAAATACCACGGATCATCCTGAAAGGCATCGTATTTTTCTAAGAAAGCATCAATTTTTTCAAATTGTTCTTCGACTGCCTCATGGAAAAGATGTGGTTCGGCAACGGTGACGAGATATCCCAGCCTTTCCAGGAAATGTGCCATACTGGTGGTTCCTGTTTTATGAAGACTTATTACAAATACCTTTGTCGTAATCAATTCAGCTAAATTAAAGATTCGGTTTTCAAACCACAGTTAAATTTCTCAACCTCTCCTCGGATAAAGAGAGACTTCAAAAATATCCAGAATTTTATTTATTCTTCTATATTCTTTAGCAGTAAAAGTTACCGATTTACTACCAGCTTTATTTATCACTACACTTTTGGGATGCGTTTTACTGGAAGGCAATCCGTATTTTTCCTGAAGATCTTTTTGTGGCTCCAGATCATATTTCCCGCAGAGCTCATAAAAAACTGAAATATCTTTTTTTAATTCCTCGTGCCTTACCACTTCAGATTTAAAGGGATATGCTTCCTTTAACTGCAATGGAATCACATTTTCCAGGCACCATCGCAAACATAACTTTTCCAGCTCAGAAAACTCTCGATACCGTGAAAGATCCAGGCCATAGTTATCCTGAACTATTTCCACCAGTTCCTCTTCCTGCAGAAATCTACTCAAATCATATAGCCAGTCAAATTTCACCCGATTTTGGGAATGTAAAACTTCATATGGGTTTCTTACTATATGAATTAATGGAAGTTGGAAATTCCTATTAATATAATGAGCAGCCAGGTTGCATCTTACGAACTTAATAATATACTTTTTTGGCAAAAAGGGCCATAAATGCATCTTAAATTTACGGTTACTGCTTTGGGCTACCCAATTACTGTCAACCCTATTTGAAAATATCTTGCTGAAATAGGCATCGATTTCCTTGTTGGTATTTTCCGCAGTAATATACCGGTCACAGATTAACTTTCCTTGTGGCGTATTAGTTTCATGTTCCGGTTCAAACAACAAACGATACCGAAATTGTCTTGCAATGAGTTCTGCCAGCCAGCTGGTCCCGCTCCTCGCCGAACCTACTATTATTAAATGCTTCCTGTACTTCCTCATTTCTTTATCAACTTCTTATACAAAACTTCATATGACCGGATTTCATCTTTCAATTTGAAATTCTGTCTTACATTTTCCACCGCCTGTCTGCTTTTTTCCTCATAAACTTCCTCCTGCCTAAGCTTCAGTACCTGCTGTAAGAAATCCTCTCTATCCCCGAAAAGATAGCCTCCCTTCCCGTCCTTCAGAATAAAAGCTGTTCCACCTCCTGAACAGGAGGAAATAACCGGTAACCCACAAGCCATTGCTTCCAACACAGAGACCGGAAGGCCTTCATTATAAGAGGCCAGGACAAAGACATCCTTATCTTTAAAAAATTCAGGCAAAGAGTTATTCCCGATAAAAGAATGAAAATGCACCCTTTTCTCAAGAGCTTTTTCCTGGACAAATTTCTTCAGATTTTCAAGGTACTTCGCATCTGCTCTGCCTGCCAAATGTAGCTGAATATATTCCGGTAAGCGCAAAAGACTCTCAACAAGAAATAATTGGTTCTTATTGGGAACAATATTCCCCACACAACATAAATTAAAAGGAATTTTTCCGCTTCTCAAGGTCAAGGATGGAACAAAAATATCCGGATCCACCCCATGGGGTATAAAGGTGATTTTCCCGCGAAAAAGAAATGAATTAAAAAACCTGTTCTTCATTTCCGGATTATCATATGCAATATGATCGGAGAGAAAAGATTTTAATTTCCAGCGCTTTGACCAGGCATTATTTTTTTTTGTGTACAGGTATTTAACATTGGCTAAACGACAGGCCACAGCTTCAGTAAAATCCGATTTATGATCCCAGGAGTGGACCAGATCGATCCGGTTTTTCCGAAGAATATTCCTGAGGGTCCTTATATCACTAATTTTTTTTCCAGATCTTTTAAAGAATATCCTTTGAGATGCAGGTATTTCCTCCGGAAAATATTCAGGCAAATTCTCTATTCCAACATAAAGGTCAAAAATTTCCCTATTGATCTGCCTGTAGAGATTTTGAAGTACATATTGACTTCCTGCAGTTTTAAAGTTGGGGATCGTGAGCAATATTTTTACTCGTTCAGACATTCTTGAACTTTTTGTTCCACGTAGACAGGGTTAGTAGCATACTCACAGGATGGGAATAATTCACCTTATCTGTTTCCTTAAATTTACTGTAAAAATCTGAGATCAAGGCTTCTGGTATGAACCCGGTGAAGGATTTATCAAACAGTCTACTTTTAAGTTCTGCTTCATTTTTTTCACCTACAAATTGCAATTCCCAGTTGCGCTGAATAAACTTTTTTCCG
>JAFGQX010000041.1 GCA_016935455.1 Microcaldota archaeon | reverse complement strand
TACAACTCAACCCATTATCTCAGGACCTCCGCAGCACTAATAAACTTTACAAACATAACCTTTGGTTTCAATACTTCCGTAGGTAAACTTCACTACCACTTCCTTAATGTTTCAGATGTGGATGTGAAAAACCAGACACTTCTCCTTGACCCCAACTTCATTTCCTTAAATGAAACTGCACTTGGCCAGATGAACAAATCAGCAAACATTACTATAAACCAATCCGGATGTTTATCGCCTTCAGTTGTGCAGGTTTACCGGGCAGAAGGATTCCCAACCTCAAGGTCTGAAATATTCTCAACAGGTTCACCATACACTCCAAATACTGTTTCGTGCCTTGATGTAAATACTGTTAAATTTGAAATTGCATCATTTTCAGGTTATACTTCCAATTCTTCAGCAATAACCGAATGTTTCCTTGCAGATACTCCAAATACAGAATATTATATCGCAGGAAACCTTGTAGGAAACAGGTCAGATGGAATCTGCATTAATATTACAGCATCCAATGTTACAATCAAATGCAACGGATACAATATCTCAGCAACCCACGATAATACGATGGGCATTTATTCCTCAGGAACAACCAACGTAACCATAAGAGACTGCTACGTAAGGGATTACAGGGGAAACATTTACTTAACCGGCACAATCAATGCAACAGTATACAACAACACAATGGATAACTCGTCTTATACTGATTTAACAATAATGGATTCGTACTACTCTTATGTGGACAAAAACAACATGTCCACACCCCAGAAATATACCTTCTTCCTTTCAAGCGAATCGGCAGTGGTAGACCATTTCTATCATAATATTACAAGAGACAATTATATTTACGGAGGAAAAAGAATCTATTACTACTTCCTGAACAAAACTGGTGACGGCTACACCGGAAACCCAGCCTCAGATGCAGGATGTATATATGCAGTAAACACTTCCTCATCCATACTCTTTGAAAACCTTACCTTGGATGGAAGACCGTATATGGGTTTTGTGGGTGTGGCATCCCAAAATGCAAGGGTAAACAACATTACAATAAACATGACAGGTATGGGTATGATACCCTACCTTACAAGCAACTACAATATCACAAATGTAGACATTTACAATACACAGGAAAGCGAATCATTTGCCTTCGCTTCTTATGATTCTGAATTGATAAACGGTTTAAGAATATTTAATCAACAGGGCAATTCATATGCAATAAGCGGTTTTGCACCTTTGGCCCCATATACAATGAGAAATGTGGAAGTTTACAACTGTTCTAGAATGGTATATCTCTCAAGCCTTCCGGTTAATTTCTCAAATGTAACCTTCGGATATAATCAGTCCTTAGGTAAACTACATTACCACTTCCTGAACGCGACCAACATTACCGTAGATAATACAACTTTGCTCCTTCAGCCGGATTTCATTTCACTTGATGAAAATGTTCTTTATGAAATGAACCGTTCAGCAAACATTACTATAAATCATTCAGAATGTATCTCACCCTATGTTGTGGATGTAATAAGGGCGGACGGTTTCCCAACCTCAAGGTCATACATCATTTCTTCAGGTTCTTCATATAATCCAAACACTGTTGCCTGCCTTGATTTAAACACTGCTAAATTTGAAGTTGCTTCATTTTCAGGTTTCACAACCAAAGATAAGAGTAAAAAGGAATGTTTCCCTGCAGAGGCGGACAATACAGTATACTATATTACTGATAATTTAGTTGGAAACCAATCCACTGGAATTTGTATACGGGTAAGAGCAAAAAATGTAACCATTATGTGCAACGGATACAACGTTTCTGCAACCCATCCGGATACTTATGGTATATATGTCAACATTTCAGACAATGTAACTATAAGAGACTGTAATATACGTGACTACGCTTACAATATTTACCTGACGGATTCAAATACTTCAACATTATACAATAATACGATGTTAAATGCATCACAGGCGGAGGTGCAGTTTGTTGAATCACCGGATATTTATATGGACCAGAACAACATGTCCCAGCCACAAAAGTTCAGCCTTATAATAAACCACAATACTCCGGAGTATTATTATAATTCAAATATTACAAGAGACAATTATTTATACGGAGGAAAGAAAGTATATTATTATAACAACTCAATGACTGGTGACGGATACACTGGAGACCCGCTTTCAGATGCAGGTGCAGTATTAATTTCAGGAACAGACAACATGGAAGTAAAGAATTTACTCTTGGATGGAAAAGCCAATTTTGGTTTATGGGGCTTTGATTCAGACAATGTGACCGTTTCAAATATTACGATAAACAATTCCGGTAATTCCCTGCTTTATTATATGACTTCAAACTACAGCGTCTCAAATGTAACAATTTATAATTCAAAGTGGGATGCATTCAATTTCTATTCTCTTGATACAGAATTAATAAACGGATTAAATATATTCAATACTGCCAGCGGTTTCTATTCAATAAACAACTTCGGTTCCTCAGGGCACACCGCTTACAATGTCGGGGTATACAATTCAACCCACCCTCTAAGAACCTCTGCAGCACTAATAAACTTTACAAACATAACCTTTGGTTTCAACCAGCATGTGGGTAAGCTCCAATACCACTTCCTCAATGTTTCGGATGTGGATGTTCAAAATACAGTTAATATATATCTCCATCCAGAATTTGTATCCTTAAATGAAACCTCACTTTCACAGATGAACAAATCAGCAAATATTACCCTTTACCAGGTCAACTGCACTTCCCCCGCCGCAGTTTCAGTAGTAAGGGCGGAAGGTTTCCCAACCTCAAAAGCACAGATATTATCTGAAGGAACAGAATATACGCCGGCATCCAAAACCTGTTTAAATGCAACCAAGATACAATTTGAGGTATATTCATTTTCAGGTTATACTGGGAACTTAACCGAAGGAATTACAGATTGTTTCACTGCAGATACCGCAAATACTATTTATACATTAACTGCAAACCTCACGGGAAACAAAACTGACCGTGCGTGCATAACCATCGCAGCGGACAATGTTACAATAAACTGTTCCGGATTTGAGATACTTGGTGATACTTACACCGGTGCGGATATATACGGGATATATTCCACCAATAGAAAAGATTTCACAATACAGGACTGTGTAATCCATAATTATACTTATGGTGTTTATTCCTGGTCTGTAAACAACAGCAACTTCCTTAGAAACACCGTCTACAATAACTCCGAAGCAAACATAAGGACCGCATCCACAAGCCCCGCAGGATTCAACCTTCTTGAAAACAACACCTTGTATGATTCCAAATACGGATACTACTTTGGAGGCGCCAACAACACAGTGTACAACAACACAATCTATGACATAAGCAGCTATGCAGTTTACCTTGTAAATGCAGACAATAATACCATATATAATAACACAATCCACACAGCTTCAAGAGGCGTATTCTTCACAACCGGTTCGGAAGACAATCTTGCCCACCACAATTTAATCCACGGTTCAGCATATGGTTTCTTCTCAAATGCAAATTCATACAGGAATAATGTGAGTTACAATACTATTGAAAACATTTCCACCTCTGGTTTCCTTGTAGGTTCAAACTACCAGTATATTGAAAACAACATTTTCAGGAACAACACCTACGGTGTCTATTCTTCAGGAAACGGCCACTTTGCATATATATTCAACAATTCTGTATATGATTCAGGATCAAACGACGGGGTATATATCGCAAACTGCCAGAATGTTTCAATAATTTCAAATACCCTCTCCGGATTAACCAACGGTATTAATATCGGTTCCGCGATATTCAACCTGACTATCAGCAATAACACGGTGTATTCGGGCAGTAAAGGGATATTAGTTTCCTCTTCGGAAAATTCTACATTTACCGGTAATATACTTTACAATAATGCCTGGGGCATGTACTTTAGCGGAGGAAACTACAATAATATAAACGGGAACAACGTCACCAATAACTCTATTGCGGGGATACTGCTCAACAGTACGCCTTCAAACAACGTTCTTTACGGAAACAGAGTATGCTTCAACACCCTTGATATTGATAATGACAATTCTACCAACACCGGTGACCAGGACAGATGTGATTCATGGAACTGGAACTCTTGGAGTGAATCAGGACACCCGGGATGCACCTACAGCTGTTATGAAACCTGGCACATCTTCTTCGGCAACCTTTCCGGAGCATTGAAACTTTCCAACAACAGCCAGACATATCTGTACAGCTGGCAGTGGTCAGGGAATGCAACAGTATATGTTTACAATATTGACACTACTCCTTCCTGGAGCAGCATGTTCGCTCTCGGAAGAAATATAACCGGCGGAGTATCCGGCGGAGACTTTGAAAGCCTTGACACCCTGCTTGGTACAGCCGACCTCTACGACAGCATTAACAAAACATTCAGCACAGACGGAACCAACCCCAAATATCCAAAGAATATAACTGAGTGGGGCTACAATGTATCCTATGTACCCTTTGCCAACTCTACTGAATACCAGAGCTTCCAGACAGGTATAATGTGGGATAATTCCACAGACACCAACGGACACTTTGATGTAACGGACAATGAAACAGTAGTATTTGTCTCGGAAATAGCGGACAATACAGCAGGAAGATACGGAACATACGACTTTGAATTCATTGTTCCGGGCACCTTTGACACATATAAAGGGGCATCTGGAGAAGTAGAGATTTATGTTGAGCTCAAATAATTAGGAGATTGCCCGAGCTCAAAACCTCATCCGGCAATCTCCAACCTCTCATCTGAAAGGGTGGGCCTTATGAAAAAGGGTTCCACCTTTTTCAAATTATACATATAACAACTGTTAAGTTTATAAATGTTCAAATCGAATTTGATGCGGGAGTTTTTTATGGAAACTGTAGAATCTTTCGCGCAGTCAGAGGTGGCCTTAATGAAAAATGTATTATGGTTTGAAGAACTTGATAAAAACAGCCTTCTTGAAGCAGGGGGAAAAGGTGCAAATTTGGGGGAAATGACAAAATCCGGGTTTCCAATACCCTCCGGGTTTGTGGTGACCAGCGGCGCCTATTTTAAACATCTTGACCACAATAATCTGAGGAAAATAATCTCAGATGTACTCTATGATTTGGACGTAAATGATACAGATAAACTTAATGAAGCGTCAAGGCGGATTAAGGACATTATTCTTACAGGAGAAATCCCCCCAGATGTAAGAGAAGATGTTGTTCATACTTACAGAGATTTATGCAGAAAGTTGGGTTCTGAGGTTTTTGTTGCAGTAAGAAGTTCTGCAACTGCAGAAGACCTTCCCACTGCAAGTTTTGCAGGACAGCAGTCCACCTTCCTTAATATTCAGGGGGAAGGGGATGTGGTTCAGGCAGTAAAAGACTGCTGGGCATCCTTGTTTGAACCGAGAGCAATTTTCTACAGAGTCCAGAATAATTTTGACCATATGAAGGTAGGCCTTGCTGCAGTGGTCCAGCATATGGTACAGTCGGAAAAAGCAGGTGTGATGTTTTCCGTTAATCCCATAACTGAAGACAGGGACAGCCTGATGATTGAAGCTGCGTTCGGCCTTGGAGAAGTTGTTGTCTCCGGTCAGATTACGCCGGATACTTACATTATTGATAAAAAAACAATGGATATAAACGAAAAAATAATTGCGGCACAGCCTTGGATGATTGTGAAAGTTGACGGGGAGAATAAGAAAGTCAATATTAAAGAAGAAGCCCAGAAAAGACAGAAAATAAGCGACAGCGAGATAGTTAAACTTGCCCAGATTGGAATCAATATTGAAAAACACTACGGAATTCCCCAGGATATTGAATGGGCTGTTGAAAAAGGAGAGATGTATATTGTTCAGTCAAGGCCGATAACCACCCTCAAAGAGGAAATTCTTGCAGAAGGAGAGCCGGTGGTTTCCAAAGAGGAAGTAAAAGGACGTTCAGAATCCAAAATTCTGGTGAAAGGACTTGGAGCATCACCCGGGATGGGCGTCGGGAAAGTGAAAATACTTGAATCTGCAAAAGAGATAAGTCTGATGCAGAAAGGGGAGATACTGGTAACTGACATGACTACTCCGGATTTTGTTCCTGCAATGAAAAGAGCATCCGCAATAGTCACCAATACAGGAGGGATGACTTCCCATGCGGCAATAGTTTCAAGGGAGTTGGGTATTCCCTGTATAGTGGGAGCCGGAAATGCAACCTCAGTTCTTAAAAATGAAATGTATATTTCAGTAGACGGAAGCCACGGCATTGTTTACGAGGGAAAAATTGCTCCTGCAGTAAAAGAAGAGGAAGAAAAACCTGCACTTGCTGCAGCACCCTATGAAGTTACAGGGACAAAAATTTATGTAAATCTTGCCGAGGTTGACCTTGCTGAAAAGGTTTCCAAACTCCCCGTTGACGGAGTCGGGCTTTTAAGAGCGGAATTTATGGTTGCGGACATGGGCAAACACCCGAGACTGTTTATTGAAGAGGGAAAAAGAGAGGATTTCGTAAACAAACTTGCGGAAAATCTTAGGAGATTTGCAGCTGCATTCCATCCAAGACCGGTAGTATACCGCGCAACAGATTTCAAAACCAACGAATACAAAAATCTTCCCGGAGGAGAAAAATATGAACCTGATGAAGCAAACCCGATGATGGGTTACAGGGGAGCTGCCAGGTATATTTCAGGAGAAGATGTTGAAGTATTCAAAATGGAGCTTGAAGCAATTAAAAAGGTCAAGGATGAATACCATCTTTCCAATCTGTGGCTTATGATTCCATTCATTCGAAGGGTTGGTGAATTAAAAGCTGTAAAAGAGATAATGCGTTCGGTGGATTTGTACAGAACCAGAGACTTTAACCTCTGGATAATGGTTGAGGTTCCATCCACAGTGATGCTCATAGACCAGTTCTGCGATGAAGGGATAGACGGCGTTTCCATAGGAACAAATGATTTAACCCAGCTTATGCTGGGTATAGACAGGGATAATGCAACCCTTGCAAAAGGATTTGACGAGAGAAATGAAGCAGTTTTAAGGGCTGTTGAGAGAGTAATCTCAGTATGCAATGAAAAAGGGGTTACAGTTTCTTTATGCGGGCAGGCGCCTTCAGTATATCCAGTATTTGCAGAAAAACTTGTTGAATTTGGCATAACATCGATGAGTGTAAACCCTGATGCAGTTGAAAGAACCAGAAGAATAGTTGCCGGAGCTGAAAGAAAGATTATGCTTAAAAAACTGCGGGACCTTTCAAAGAAATAGTTTTTTATTTTTTATTTATCCCTAATTCCTTCTTATGAGATTACTTCTCCAGTTCCCCGAAGGGCTAAAAAGAAAGGCACTTGAATATGCGGATGCTTACCGCAGGGAAGGCCACCAGGTTTATTTTTCAGCTTCTCCCTGCTTTGGAGCATGCGACCTTCCCCTTGAAGAAGCCCGTCTGTTAAATGCAGATAAAATAATTCATTTCGGCCATTCCAAATTCATTAAAAACGACCTTGATATCCCTGTGGAATATGTGGAGGTTCATTATGGTGTGGATATTTCTTCTCTTAATTTAGTTCTCCCCGAGCTTTCCCAGTATAATATAATCGCCCTTGCAACAACAGTCCAGCACATTCACCAGCTTCAAGAGATTAAAAAATTCTTTTCTGAAAAGGGAAAAAAATTTCTTACAGGAAAAGGAACATTTGCATCTTATGAAGGGCAGGTTCTGGGATGCGACCCGGGTGCGGTTCTTTCTGTCTCAAAGGATGCAGATGCCATTCTTTTTATAGGTGACGGCCTTTTTCACCCCCTCGCGATAAATTCCGAAAAACCCGTTTTTGTTTTTAATCCCTATTCAAAACAGCTTACCCAGATTAATGACAAAATAGAACGCTTGAGAAAAAAGAGAAAAGGAACCCTTAATGCTGCACTTTCCTCTGATTCATTCGGCATTCTTGTAAGCACAAAACCCGGACAGTTCAATCTTAAAACTGCGGAGAAAATTAAAAAAGACCTTGATGGGAAAGGAAAGAAAGCAGAGATATTAATTGCAAATACCTTTGACCCCTTAAGCATCCAAAATTTTTATAATTCTTTTGACTGTTTTATCTCAACAGCATGTCCTAGAATATCTGATGACGGAGGGCAGTTCGGAAAACCTGTTATGGACCTTGCTCTTTATTCCGAATTCATAAAATTAATCTAAGAATTTGTTAATCACTCTTTTTATTTTTTTCTTATTAATCTCTCCCTATGGCCGAACCTGTTTATGAAACTAATCTGAATTACCCCTTAATCCACAGAGGAAAAGTAAGGGACACTTATGATTTGGGGGAAAACCTTTTGATGATTGCAACCGACCGTTTAAGCGCTTTTGATGTTGTGTTCAAACAGCCCATCCCTAAAAAAGGAGAAGTATTGACCCAGCTTTCAAAATTCTGGTTTGAAAAAACAAACCACATAATCAAGAACCATGTAATCCATAATAAATTTCCAGAAGATTTTCCTGAAGAAATGAAAAGACGCTCAATGGTAACTCTCAAAGCAAAACCCCTCAAAATTGAATGCGTGGTAAGAGGCTATCTCACCGGAAGCGGATACAAAGAGTATTCCAAAACCGGGGAGGTATGCGGAATAAAACTCCCTGAAGGACTAAAGAACGGCTCAAAACTGGAAAACCCAATATTCACCCCCGCAACAAAAGCGGAAACAGGCCATGACATTAATATTGATGAACAGCAGGCAAAAGAGATAGTCGGAAATGATACTTTTGAATTTGCAAAAAATAAGGCAGTAGAACTTTACAAATTTGGAAGAGATTACGTTCTTGAAAGAGGCCTTGTCCTTGCAGACACAAAATTTGAATTTGGAATATTTAATGAAGAAATAATTCTTATTGATGAAATTTTAACTCCTGATTCTTCAAGATACTGGCTTAAATCCGATTACGAGAAGGGAAAACTTTTAAGTCTGGACAAGCAGTATGTCCGCGATTATCTGGAAACACTTGACTGGAACAAACAGCCTCCCGCACCAACTCTCCCTCCGGAAGTAATAAGCAAAACAACAGAGAGATACCTCCAGGCGTACAAGATGATTACCGGCAAAGACCTATAAATAATAACCGAGCATTTCAAGAGCAAATTCAGCCTGCCCGGAATTAATTCCTGCTTTTTCCAGTTCTTTTTTGATTTCGTCAATTGTTTTAATCTGCTTTTTTGTTTCTGCAAATGTTGCAAATGAATAGAATGCCTTATACTTGGTGCACAGTTTGACGAAATCCCTAATCTGTGAAAGATAAACTGCCTTTTTTATTCCCTTTTCAATAAACAGCGGAGACAAATCAATAAGAAAAAGAACCTTTCCTCTTTTCCCTGCAACCTTTATCATCTCGGAATTAATCCTGAGATTTTTTAAAAGAAGAACGGATTTTTTATTTGAATAATTAAGAATCTTTTTTTCAGAATCAATTTCCATTATTTTATTCTTGACATTCATATACAAATAAAATTTAGAGAATCCGTACTCACCAGGATTTTCCTTTGTTTTAATTATGTCCTCCATGAGCACGGAACCTTAATTATCTTTTTTTCTTGCTTGTTTTTTTCTTTGATTTCTTTTCTGTTTTCTTCCTCTTCCTTGCTTTCCTTCCGGAGCTGGTAAGCCCTCTCAGTGCCTTTTTCTTTTTGTTTACTGCAGTTGTTTTTACGGTTTTTGCATCCCTGTCTGCGAGAACAATTTCAAAGTATTTGTACTGTCCGTCATCAGCTATTAGATATGAACCCAGAACTTCGCAGTTTGAGTGTTTCCTGTTTGCCTTCTGCTCCGCCCATGTCTGGTGGGACGTCGCCGGCTGGGTATAAAGGTACTGGTGTTTTGCCTGTCTTCCCCCTTTGGGAGTCGGCCTTCTTCTCAGTCCCTTCTTTATCCTTACTCTTACAGTGATATATCCCTTCTTTGCCTTGTATCCCAGTCTTCTTGCCTTGGGAAGATTCTCAGGATATTCACTGTTGACTACTGTTCCCTCCTTTCTCCATTTGGAGAGTTTCATCCTGTATCCAATATTTCTTTCTTTTTTTGTTTCCTGGATAGTGTCTTGAATATATTTGTATGCTCCCATTTAATTCACCAGCATTATAGATTAATGTTAATCTTTCGTTAATTATTAAAACCTTTTTAAATTCCATCCACTCACTTTTTTAAACATTTCTTAGTAAACATACTCCTATAGTGATTCTATGCAGTCAACTGATGACTCAGAGTTTATTAGAACCGTAGGGGAAATAAAAAAAGCCGAAGAAAACTCCGAAAGAATAAAACAGGACGCAAGAGATGAATCCCTGAAAATTTCCAAGCTTGCCAAAGAGGAAATATCAAAAATGAATGAAAAACTCGATGAAACCATAACCAAATCCAAAAATAAAATACTTTCCGAAGGAAGCAGGGATATTGAAAAAGATGTTAAAAAAATAGTTGATGAGGGGAAGGAAGAAGCCTCCAAAATAAAAAACAAAAAGCTTTCTTCCAAAGAAAAAGACAAAGCCTTCAGTTTATTTGTCTCAATGTGATGGCATGTTTAAACCGGTAAAAATGCAGAAAGTCAGAATAATTTCACTGAAATCTGTTTCAGAAGACCTTGTGAGCTTTCTTCATAAAAAAGGTGTAATGCAGATAACCCCCGTCAGGGGGGAGGGCCTGAAAACAAACACCCCATTTGAAAATTATTCCGATATTTCAAAAAACATAGTTAAAATAAGAACAATTGAAAATATTCTTTCAAAAAGAAAGAAAGGAACCCTTCATTCCGCCCATTCTCTTTCCGAAGAGAAAATAGATGCACTCCACGCAGAGCTCCAGTCCCTTTCAAAAGAACATTCCAACCTTTCAAATGATGCCAAAAAAACAGAGCAGGACCTTTTCTTTGTCAGGAGAATCTCCGATTTTAAAATTGATTTCTCATCTCTTAAAACGGCAACCACAGATTATATTTTCGGTTCAATCCCCAGAACAAACTACGCAAAATTCGCAGAGAAATTCAAGACAATAAGAGACTGCGAGATTCTTGTCAAATTCAAAAAACAGGAGGTATTCATACTTATCTTATATCCCGGAGAACTGAGCATAGAAGGTATGCTCGCCCAGTTCGGCTTCACGAAGTTTTCCATTCCAAAAGATATGAAAGTTCCGGAAGACTACAAAAAGATTCTATCTTCGGAGCTGAAATCCAAAGAGGGAAGATTAGCGGAGATAGAAAATCACCTTGCTCTTCTTTCGGAGAAGAATCTCAATTCAGTTCTCAAAAAAGAGGAAGAGCTGGAAATCCTTTCCGCAAGGGCGCATATAGGGAGCCGTTTCGGTTTCACCGAAAGAATGATGGTTCTTGAAGGGTGGGTCAGAAAAGATGCGGTGAAAGATATTTCCAAAGAAGCTGAAAATGAATTCAACGGCAAGGTTCATATAACAGAAGTAAAAACTTCAGAACCGCCTCCGGTGCTTCTGGACAATCCGCAGGTGATGGGCCCGGTTCAGTATTTTGTTGAGATATTTTCAATGCCCAAGGCAGGCGAATTTGACCCAACTTTTCTGTATTATTTTATGGTTCCGATTCTTTACGGAATGATTGTTGGGGATGTGATATACGGCCTCATTTCTTTACTGCTTTCAATGTTTATAATGAAGAAATTCAAGTCGGGAATGGCACATGAGGTTGCAATGCTCTGGTCCTTCTCCTGCATCTCCGCAGTATTTTTCGGGGTTGCATTTGATGAATGGATGGGCGCGAGTTCATACCACTGGCTGGAGTATTTCCAGTCCTTCGGCCTTATTAACCTGGCTTCAATGGGAATAACCGGCCCCCTTTATCATGGATTTAGCAGGCTCCATAATCTTACTGCACTTATAGGCATAAGTGCTCTTGTAGGAATCGTCCAGCTTGGAATTGGTTTCCTTGTAGGTGCAGTTAATGAATGGGGACACAACAAAAAGCATGCTCTTGCAAAAATTGCGTGGATAGGTGTGGAGGCAGGAGGGGTTTTTGCAGTCCTTATTTATATGTTTTCAATGTTCCCGGAAAGCTACGGCATATATTCAATAGGCCTTCTTGTAATTTCCGCAGTTGTCCTTGCCCTTACAGAAGGGGTAATAGGAATCCTTGAAATCCCCGGCCTTGCAGGAAATATCCTCTCCTATGCGAGAATTGCAGCTGTGGGTGTTGTAGGGGTAGTGCTTGCAGAAATGATAAATGAATACCTTCTGCCTTCCGCAGAAGGGGGAATAGGAATGTTTCTGCTTATGCTTCCAATCTTTTTGGTTCTCCACATAGTGAATACTGTAATTGCAATGGTGGAAGCTATAATACAGGGCGGACGTCTCAACATAGTTGAGTTCCAGTCCAAATTCCTTCACGGAGGAGGAAAGAAATTTACTCCGTTTATGCTAAAAAATAATTTAGAGGTGAAATAAATATGGAATTAGAAACAGGTGGATTGGCTGCTCTTGCAGCTGGATTTGCAATGGGCATCGGGGCCTTCGCAGCAGCGTGGTCTCAGGGTGCAATTGGTGCCGCAATGATGGGCGCAATCGCTGAAAGACCGGAACTTGAGTCAAAGGCATTGATTTATCTGGTGCTTCCTGAAATTCTGGCTGTTTTGGGATTTGTAGTTGCATTCCTGCTTATTCAGAAAGCTTAATTCCCTTCTTTAACTTTTGAAGGGGGTGCTAAGAATGAGTATGGACAGAGTAATTGATTCACTGCTTGCCGAAGCAAAGGCAGAAGCAAGGATGGTTCTGCAGGAAGCCGAAAAATCTGCAAAGGAAGAGATAGAAAAGGCAAAAAAAGAGAACCAGAAAAAGCTTAAATCCTCGGAAGAGGATGCAGAGAAAAGGCTGGAAAACCAGAGGAGAGAAAGAATAGCTTGGGCAAGGCTGGAAAAGAAAAGAATCCTTGCAGAAGCAAAGGAAGATGCAATCAGCGGGGTAATGGATGAACTGTATGGAATGCTTTCCTCGTTCAGAAAATCAAAAGAATATCCAAAATTTATGAAGAGAAAGCTTTCAGAAGCTCTTGACGAGCTTGAAACCTCCAATGTTGTCGTCCACGTTGCAAAAGGAGACAAAAAATACATAAACGGAAAAAAACTCTCTGTTGCCGAAGACCTTGATGCTGCAGGCGGCCTGGTGGTTGAATCAAAAGACGGAAAAGTAAGGGTTGATTCTACTCTTGAAAGTTTGTTTGAGTATTCAAAACCTGAGCTGAGAAAAGAGATCTACAGCAAAATGTTCGGAGGTTCTTGATGTTATTTCCAGTGAGAATAGGTCCGCTTGAATACGGTTATGCAAATGCCCGTGTAAGAGGAATGAGAGGCCTTCTTATAAAATCGGATTATTACGATGAACTGGTTAATCTGAGAACAATAGGCGGAATGATTGAATCCCTCCAGAGAACCCACTACAAGGAGCATCTTCTTGATGCAGCGATAAAGTACCAGAGCTCCCTTATTATTGAAAGGGCTGCGGCAAAACACTACCGCTCCGTAGCGGAAAAAATCAGGAAGATTGCGCCGGAAAGGGACAAGCCGGTCATAGATGCACTTCTCACAAAATGGGACATGCTGAACCTTAAAACTGTGGTTGTTTCCAAGAAATTTGAATCCGATTTTTCAAAAGTCAAGCCGATGCTTGTTTTTGCAGGCTCGCTTAATGAAAGCGACCTTGAAAGAATATTTAATGCGGACGAACGGGATTTGTTTTCTGAAGTGAGAAGAACCTCTTTCGGAAAGATTTTGTTTTCCCAGAGCACGCAGGAGTTTCCCGCGGGAATGCTCCAAACCTTCAGAAAGGCGATGAGAACTTTGGACAGTTTTTCCCAGCTCCAGACAATGATTGACGGCTACTTCTACTTTATAATAAAAGAGTCTCTTGAGCCGTATTCCGGAGATTCGGATGTCCGCAGAATACTTCAGCTGTTCAGAAAAGAAATTGATGCAAAGAATATTCTTATCATTGAAAGACTCAAACTGAACGGCGTAAAAAGTCCGGACAAAATAAACACCTATTTAATTAAAGGGGGAACCCTTAATGCGCTCTCAGTAGAAACTCTTATCTCTGCAGAAACATTAAAGGAAGTAATGCCTGTGGTAAGAAGAACATTCAGCGGATTTAATGTGGACACGGAAGTCCATAATCTGATAGACCTTGAGGTATCCCTTGAAAAAGCACTTGCAAATGAAAAACTGAAATCACTTTACAAAAGCATCTTTTCAGTTGGAACCCTTCTGGGATTCCTTCTGATGAAAGAAGAGGAAATGCACAACCTGAGAAAAATAGCAAAAGCAAAAGAATTCGGAATGCCTCCTGAAGAGGTCAAGAAATCACTGATAATATACAGCTGATGATTATGAATGTCAAAATTGTTGCACTTGGAGATTCAACTCTTGTAATGGGCCTGACTCTTGCAGGCCTTGAGAATACAAGAATTGTAGATTCCAAAACATTTGAGGAAACCCTTAATTCTGTTATCTCAGACAAATCCAACGGTATAGTGGTAATCCAGGAGGATTTCCTAAAGAATATTGACTGGAGACTGAAAAGGAAACTGGATAATCTTGCATATCCGGTGATTGTCCCCGTTCCCGGTGTTTCAGGAGAAAGCACTGAGGGTGATGATATTAAAAATCTGATTAAGAGGGCTCTTGGTTTTGACCTTATGGCCCAGCAGAAAGAAGAATGAGGTGAATTATGATGGCAAAAACAAAAAAATCCAAAAAAGGATATATTCAAAGAATCTCGGGTCCTGTCGTTGAAGGACGCGACCTTGAAGGCGCAAGGCTTTACGATGTAGTTAAAGTTGGAAAAGAAGGGCTTATAGGAGAAATAATCAAAATTGTTTCAGGAACCTATGTTATCCAGGTTTATGAGGACACAACAGGCCTTCAGCCCGGCGAACCTGTGGAATCCACGGGAGAACCCCTTTCAGTGGAGCTCGGCCCCGGCCTTCTTAAAAATATTTACGACGGTATCCAGAGGCCCCTTGCATTCATAGAAAAGGAATCAGGAGCATTTATTAAAAGAGGAATTACAGTTTCCCCCCTTGACAGAAAAATTAAATGGGAATTCAAGCCAAAAATGAAAAAGGGAGACAAAGTAAAAGTAGGGGATATTCTTGGAACAGTCCAGGAAACAGACCTTGTTGAGCACAAAATAATCTCGCCTTATGAAGGAAAACTGGATGATTTAAAGAAAGGAAAATTCACCATTGACGAGGTTATTGGCAATGTTTCATCAGAAGGAAAAAAACATGAGCTATATCTCACCCAGAAATGGGTTGTAAGAAAACCAAGGATGTATATAGAAAAATTCCCCCCGACCATCCCCCTGGTTACAGGGCAGAGAATAATTGACACGTTTTCCCCAATTGCAAAAGGAGGAACAGCATGCATTCCCGGACCTTTCGGTTCCGGAAAAACGGTCACCCAGCAGTCCCTTGCAAAGTATTCAGATACCCAGATTGTCGTATATATAGGATGCGGAGAGAGAGGAAATGAGATGACGGATGTTCTTACCGAGTTCCCTGAACTTGTGGACCCCAATTCAGGAAAACCTCTTATGGAAAGAACAGTTCTGATTGCAAATACTTCAAATATGCCCGTTGCAGCACGTGAAGCTTCAGTTTATACGGGCATCACAATTGCAGAATATTACAGAGACCAGGGATACGATGTTGCCTTGATGGCAGACTCAACCTCCAGATGGGCAGAAGCGATGAGAGAAATCGGAGGAAGGCTTGAGGAAATGCCCGGTGAAGAAGGCTATCCCGCCTACCTTGCAAGAAGACTTGCAGAATTTTATGAACGGGCGGGAAGGGTTAGATGCCTGGGCTCGGATGAAAGATACGGTTCTGTAACCATAATAGGTGCAGTATCCCCTCCGGGTGGTGATATCTCCGAACCTGTATCCCAGAATACCCTGAGAGTTACCAAAGTATTCCTTGCACTTGATTCCTCACTTGCGCAGAGAAGACACTTTCCTGCAATCAACTGGCTCAAAAGCTATTCTCTTTACCTTGAATCTCTTGAAGACTGGTATGCTGAAAATGTTTCTTCCGACTTCCCGAAACTGAGGTCGGAGGCAATGGCACTTCTTCAGAAAGAAGCAGAACTTCAGGAAATTGTCCAGCTGGTAGGTCCGGACGCACTTCCCGAAAAAGAACAGGCGATTCTTCTGGTAACCAAAATGCTCAGGGAAGATTTTCTCCAGCAGAACGCTTATTCGGATGTGGATGCCCGTGCATCACTTGAGAAGCAGTATAACATGCTTAAAACCATAATGAATTTCCACAACAAGACAATGAGTTCAATTGATTTGGGAGCACAGCTGAAGAGAATCAAGGAAATGGATGCAGTTGTGAAAATAGGAAGAATGAAAGAAATTTCAAATGAAAATGTAAAAGAATTCGGCAGGCTTAATTCGGATATGGGTGCGGAGTTTGACAGCCTGCTTAAGAAATAAGGGTGGTTATGATGAAAGAATATAAAACAATCAATGAAATCGCAGGACCTCTTGTTTTTGTTCAGGGTGTAAGCGGTGTTTCCTACAATGAAATGGTTGATATTACGCTTTCAAACGGGGAAAGAAGAAGAGGACAGGTTCTTGATGTCAGCGACAAGGTTGCAGTTGTACAGGTATTCGGTGCAACTTCAGGTATTGACCCCAAGGGAAGTTCTGTAAGATTCCTCGGGGAAACTATGACCATCGGCCTGAGCCCTGATATGCTCGGAAGAATATTTGACGGCCTTGGAAGACCAAGGGATAAAGGGCCCCAGATTATTGCAAAGGAAAAAGTCGATGTAAACGGCCTTCCCATTAATCCTTTTTCAAGAGAACCCCCTGAGGATTTTATCCAGACTGGTGTTTCCACAATTGATGCTATGAACACTCTGGTAAGAGGGCAGAAACTTCCCATCTTTTCAGCTTCAGGTCTTCCCCACAACCAGCTTGCAGTCCAGATTGCGAGGCAGGCAAAAGTCAGGAAGGAGGGGGAAAGCTTTGCCGTTGTATTCGCAGCAGTAGGGATTACCCACGAAGAAGCATCATACTTTATGAGGGATTTTGAAAAAACCGGCGCTCTTGAAAATGCAGTCCTGTTTCTTAACCTTGCAGATGACCCCTCAGTTGAAAGATTGATTACCCCAAGACTTGCACTTTCCACAGCAGAATATCTTGCTTATGAACAGGGAATGCACGTCCTTGTTATAATCACGGATATGACCAATTACTGTGAAGCCCTTCGTGAAATCTCCTCAGCAAGACAGGAGGTTCCCGGAAGAAGAGGTTATCCAGGATACATGTACACAGACCTTTCAACTATTTATGAGAGGGCTGGGAGAATTAAAGGCTCAACAGGTACGGTCACCCAGTTCCCTATTTTGACCATGCCTGGAGATGATAAAACCCACCCCATTCCGGACCTTACAGGTTATATTACTGAAGGGCAGATTATTCTTTCAAGAGATATACACAGAAAGGGAATTTACCCACCTGTGGATGTTCTTCCTTCCCTTTCAAGATTAATGAATTCAGGTATAGGCCCTGAGAAAACAAGGGAAGACCACAAAGGAGTATCAGACCAGCTTTATGCGGGTTATGCCGGAGGAAGAGATTTAAGAGCCTTAAGTGCTGTTGTGGGTGAAGAGGCCCTTACAGAAGTGGACAGAAAATATCTGAAGTTTGCAGATGCATTTGAAGACAGGTTTGTAAGGCAGGGACAATATGAAGACCGTTCCATTGAACAGACCCTTGACCTTGCATGGGAACTTCTTTCAATGATTCCTGAAGCAGAACTTAAGAGAGTAAAGAGAGAATACATTGAGAAATATGGAAAAAGATTCAGAAAGGATTAGAGGTTTGTAAATGGCTGAAGTAACACCAACAAGGATGGAACTGATAAAAACCAAGGACAGGATAGCATTAGCCAAAAAAGGGCACAAGCTTTTGAAGCAGAAAAGAGACGCCCTAATCCTTGAATTTTTTGAACTTCTTAAAAAGGCAAAAAACCTCAGAGGGGAACTAAACGAACAGATTAGAAGTGCATACAAATCCCTTTATACCGCCCAGATGTACCATTCCCTCCCTGAACTTGAGAATGTTGCCTTAAACTGCAGAAAAGATATTTCAGTGGATATGGAGGTCAGGAATGTAATGGGTGTAAAAATTCCGTCCATAGAAATGGAGAATGTCCAGATTTCGCCTCCCATTCTTGAGAGGGGTTATTCTATTGTGGGAACCTCGGCAAAAATAGACAATGCGGTAGATAATTTCTCAAAAGTATTTGAAATGACTCTCAAGATTGCAGAAACAGAAACCGCAATCAAAAGACTGATTCTGGAGATTGAGAAAACAAAAAGAAGGGTCAATGCCCTTGAATTTGTTCTTCTTCCAAAATTGGAAGAACAGAAAAAAATGATTCAGTTCAGGCTTGATGAAATGGAAAGGGATTCTTTTGTAAGCCTTAAGGTTATTAAAAGAAAACTTGAACAAAAGGCAAAAGAAAAGGATTAGTATTTTATTTTTAGTGCATTTTTTGCTTCCAATCTAACATATGGATGCTTGTCATCCATTGCATCTTCAACTGCTTCTCTTACTTTTGGATCATTAATTTTGTTTTTAAGTGCTCTCACAGCAGTCTGCCTCACTTCGTAATTTGCGTCATTTAAAGCTGAAATAATCGCATCAACCGCTTCCGGCCCATTTCTCTTCTCAAGTGCGCATATTGCTGCTTTTTTTACACTGGGGTAGATGTTAAGCGTATAACGGATTAATTCATCCAGAGGTCCATTTGTTTTTATAATCTCGTGGATTTTGTCAAGTGCTTTTCTTTCACCGTTAAAAGGAGGCTCAGATATAGGCGTTCGAGGCCCTTTTGAATCTCCTGTTTTTCCTTTTCCCCTAACAGATAACATATTCATGTTATAAATTATAGAACAAACTGTTTATAAATTGTTTTCCTTTAGAATGATGCCAGGTATCTTTACACTTTTTATGAAACCTTCAAGTAAATTCATGACCCTCCCGTATGCTGCAGGATTCTTTTCTGCAATTATTTTTATTTCCGGAGACTGAATAAATTTAATTGCCCTTACGATGTTTTTAGGTTCCCCGAAAAATTCACAGACCCCATATGCATTATTTCTTCTTTCTGCTTCAAATTCTAAGTGAGGTATTCTTTCCATAATCTTTTCTGCGTCCTCAAAAGTTGCATTTCCTTTTAACACTAGTTTAATCCTTATTAAATTTTTTGAATTGGGGGG
>JAFGQX010000040.1 GCA_016935455.1 Microcaldota archaeon | reverse complement strand
TCACGAGAATATCCCCTTTTTCCATTTTTTTAAATTCGTCAAAATGGGTGATTACTTTTACTTTTCCTTTTGCTGTTCCAAGGGAAGCGGCGGTGCCTTTTATCTCAGTTATCTTTAGATCGTTTTCCCTCTCTAGGAATTTTTTCCTCCATTTTTCAGCATATTCTCCGCTTACACTTATAAAATCATTATCTGTTATGACATAATAGCACAGTTTTTTTCTTTTTTCAATTTCATTTTTATTGAATTTTCCTTCAAGAATGTCTTTAATCTCAAAATAAAAACAGGTGTGCAGGTCTTCAAGAGAAATGTTTTTTCTTCTTGAGATTTCCTCTAAAATATCATTGAAATAAGCAGTTGTTTTAAGCACATATATCTTTCTTTCATCATGCAGAAAAGCAAATTTTTCAATCCATTCAACCATATTTCTGAAATCCTTGTCCGCTTCAAGTTTTTCAAGAAGTTCTTTTTTCTTTTGACGGTTTAACTTGGTCTGTTTTTTCAATTCTTCAAGTTCCTTTTCAACATCCATATTTTCTATGAACAGGCTCTTGATTTCATCAAGAAAATAATTTTTGTCTACTCTTACACCCTTGTGATAACCGTTTGTAATCCAGAAATAATTGTTTACATGGTTTTCCAAAGCCCCATTAATCTCTTCATCTCTGATGTCAAAATTCCCTTGTTCCACCTGCTTTTTAATCTCCGGGTTTCTGCTTATTTTTATGGCGAGCTCCATCAGACTTTTATTGTGTCTTGAAGTAAATGAATCATCTGCAGGAGTTGTAAGTGTTGAAATACATTCGGTAATTTTCTCATTTTCACCCTTTTTATTAAGAATCTCTTTAATTTTTTCTATAATTACTGGCTCAATATGCATGCTGAATGCATCGCAAAGCATAGGATATCCAAACTCCTGCTGGTATAAATGGATTAATTGATTCATTGTTTCCAAAAGTTCCTTGTCCGTATATTTCTGAAAATCCTCTTTTTCCAGTTTGTTTTCATATTCCTCAAGTTCATCCGCTTTCTTTCTCCAAAATCTAAGAACATATGGAAAAAAATCAGGTTTCTTTTCCATTTTTTTAAGCAGATGGGCGCCCAATTCATGGATTTTGTCCCATCTATAAATGAAATAATTGATTCTGTCAGTATTTATGTTATGGAAGATCTCATATCCCTTTTCAGGATAAACTTCCCTCAAACTTCTGATCTGGGCTTCTGCGGTCGCATGGCTGAAAAAGATAACTCCATTCATTTTTTGAATTAAATACTCATCGTTGTTCATCATTATCCCTCCCTAACCTGGTCAGCCGGTATATATTCAAAATAAATCCAAATAAAAATATGAATATAAAGGGAATAAATGCAACGCTGTTCTGCATAGCTGAAACAGCCATATATCCGAATGCACCGTACATTAAGGGATAAAGCAGACTTATGAAGTAATAAAACGGTCTGTTTAATGTAAAGAATCGGTTTGTGTTGTATGGTATTAAGGCCATTACAAAACATATGGATGCAAGAGGCATCACATTTTCATTAAGGGTTATGCTGATTATATTTTCAAAAGAAAGGTCCGCGCCGTTTCCCAAAAAAGGAAAAACAGAACAGACATAAACAGCTGCGAAAACAAAAAGTGAGAGCTTTATCAGAATTATATTTTCCCACATTCTTTTTTCTTTGTTTTTCATCCCTTAACTACTCCTATCGGCCTTAGTTTTGCAACTGATTTGCTTATTCCTGCTTTTACAACTGAAGCTATTACCTCATCCACATCCTTGTATGCATTGGGCGCCTCCTCCGCAATAACTTTTGGTTGGGTTGCTTTTACATATATGCTCTGTTTTTTCCATAAATCTTCCCTAAGCTGGTCCCCTCTGAATGTTCGTATTGCTTCTCCCCTGCTCATTACTCTTCCTGCGCCGTGACAGGTTGAACCGAATGACTCCTCGAGGCCCTTTTTCTGCCCGACCAGGACATAACTTGAGGTTCCCATTGAACCAGGAATAAGCACCGGCTGGCCTACTTCAATGTACTCTTCTGACAATTCAGGCCTTCCTGCAGGGAAGGCTCTTGTTGCACCTTTTCTGTGAACAAGAAGATTTCTTCTCTTTCCGTCAACTTCATGTTCTTCAAATTTTGCAATATTGTGTGCAACATCATAAAGAAGGGGCATATTCTCGCTTGTTCCGTTTCCAAATATCTGGTCAAAGGTTTCCCGTGTCCAGTGCATAATTATGTGCCTGTTATTGAACGCAAAATTAACCGCGCATTTCATTCCCTTAATATAATTCTGCCCGAGTTCTGATTTAATGGGTGCGTATACAAGCTCCTTATCCGGAAGCCAGTAGTTGTTTTTTCCTGCATTTTCAAGAAGAGGGCCGAGACTGTCTGAGCATATCTGATGGCCGTATCCCCTTGAACCGCAGTGAATCATTACCACAACCTGATTTTTTTCCAGTCCGAACTTTTTTGCAGTTGCTTCATCATGTATTTCATCAACATACTGAATTTCTAGAAAATGATTTCCCGCCCCAAGTGTTCCAAACTGCTGTTTTCCTCTTTTTTTTGCCCTTGAAGAAACTGCAGAAGGGTCTGCCCCATCTATTCTCCCGTATTCTTCTGTTCTCGGCTTGTCCTCTTCAAACCCGTATCCTTTTTCAACAGCCCAGTTTATCCCCAGTTTAACTGCTTCATCCAGCTCCTCATGGGAAAGTTTTATTCTCCCTTCGCTTCCTACGCCACTGGGGACATTTTTGAATAATGCATTGCACAGCTCCTTTATTTTAGGCCTAACCTCATCTTTAGTTAAAGAAGTTTTAACCAGCCTTACCCCGCAATTAGAAACTATAATATTGCCAGCAACAAATCTATGGATATCCTTAACTGTGAAATCATAGACCTTGCCCTCGTATTCTTCTGTTTCTATTTCAAGAACTTCATCGGTAAGAGCTCTAAACTTTCTGAAATTTTTATTCTGAATTTTTAAAAATTTATTAAAGCTTAAAACTAAAAGAGGAACTCTGGGGGCTTTATTCTCATAATACGCCCTTTCAATAAACCTTTCATTAGCACATTCACACGCAAATCGTTTTTGAAGCTCTTTTAAAGAAAAACCCTTCTTTCGGTAATCGGTTATTTTTTTCCGCAGTAAATCACGGCTTTCCCTGAATTTTTGTTTGTATTTTATATAAAGAACCGCAGCCAGTCCTGCAAACATTCTTTCTTCATTATATTCAAAACCAATCATGGAATATAATTTCTCTATATTTTTTTCATCTCCATTGATTTGCAGCCTTAATCTTACTTTGCCCTTTATTGTATTTACAACTGCGATTTTTCCGATGGCAATACCGAAATCCCCAAGCAATTCAGACAGATCCAGGAAAAAGTCCCTGCCATCCGACTCCATCTCCTCCATTTTATTCATAGTTATCGTAGGCATGTAAAATCCGGTTTTTGACGAAGTGGACGGGGAAGACATTTCAGCTCCGAAAAATCCTGCAAGATACAATCTTTTGATCCAAAGCGGGGCCCGTTTAATCCAATCCGGAACCATAAATCTGGCCTTCGTTTTGTTTCCTATGGGTGCGCCAAGTTCAATCAGTTTTCTTGCAAATTCCTGGGAGTATACATGCAACTCCGAATTGGTTGCAGTAAATTTTTTCCCGTCGATATTGTGTTTTCTTGTTCTTTCAACGATATGCGCGTGATAACCGAGGAAATTAATGTCCTTCTGCATCTTCATAAGGTCTGCTTTCTTTCCAAAAAATATTGCCCGGTATTTTTTATTTGAGCAGGTAAGGGTCCCATCTCCGGTAAGATAGCCCAACAATTTAGAATAAATTGCTAATATCTCTTCATCGGCACAATAATGCTCATATGGAACACCGTCAAATGGATAGCATAGAATAGGGTCTCCTTTTTTTATTTCCAAAGGCAGTTTTTTTCCATCCGGAGTTATTATCGGGTGATCCTGAGTTAGAGAAACAGAACCTGAAAATGTTTTGACTTTGTAAATTATGCCTTTATGGTTTTTGTGCATAAAGCCCGTAGCTTTTCCATCATCAATTCCAGTTTTTAAGGGGCTGGCGCCCTGCAGTAAAACCGTTCCACCCGAGTTCACAACAAGCGAATAGGCATTTTCAAAAGATTCTATGGTCTTGGTATAACCAAAAGAGCTAGTAATCTTTGTATCGGGAAGGAGGCAGTTGATGTCGTATCCGACACCCCCCGGGGAAACAATTCCTTCTTCTGCATCAAAAGCAGCGACTCCGCCTATCGGAAAGCCGTATCCTTCATGGCCGTCGGGCATTACACATGCCTTTTTTACTATTCCCTCAAGGGAAGCAACATTTTTGAGCTGCTGGAGTGTCCTGTCTGTTTTCATTTTTTCCATTACTGGTTCTGTCCCGAATATGAATGCATCAACTTTCATTTTATCATGTTTTGGAATTCTCCAGACTGCCTCCTCAAATTTTTCAATATTAACCATAAATACACCTTTGGTGATAGTAAATAGGAATAAGAATAAATATAAATTTTAGGAAGAAAATATAAATTCCATTTTTTTCTCAGATTTTTTGTCAAGCCTGCAGAAACCGAACCTTTCAAACTGGATTATGATTCCTTCCTTTAATTCCAGGCATGACTGTTCGCACAGTCCTTCCACATATCTAAGGCTGTCCGGGTTGTATTTATCATCTTTTAGAAGGTCGCCTACGACTGCAACCCTGCATTTTACTGAATTTTCCGCAGTCCACTGGACCACTTTTCCCTCATCAGTATCAGCATATCCAATTTCTTTGTTTCCCAAATATTTAACTGATTTAAAGTCCTTAAGCCTGAAAATTTCCCCTTTTTTAAGAGTTTTAAAGTCATCACCCGGGATATATATCCTGCCTTTTCCTTTAAGCTTTAATTCTGCAGGTGATGGAACAAAAAAGTACTTTTCAGCAATATCATTCAGGATTTTTCGGTTTTCCTTAAGAAGTATATCCCAGTTGGGCTCGCTTTCAACTTTTGAGAGTCCGAATCTTAAGACAAAATTCTTTACCGCCTCCGGCATAATCCCCCTTCTTTTAAGCCCTTTAAGTGTGGGAAGCCTCGGGTCATCCCACCCGTCCACTTTTCCTTCCTCAACCAGCGGTCGTATTACTCTTTTCTGTATAGGGGAATTCTTTATTGCAAGTCTTGAAAATTCAATTAATTCCGGTTTTCTTAATTTTAATGCATCAAGCACTGCAAAAAAAAGGGGATTTCTCAGCTCATATTCCTTTGTTCTCATTGCGTGGGTTATCCCTTCAATTGAATCAAGAATGGGCGCTGCAAAATCATATGCCGGCCATACAGTGTATTTATTCCCCTGCCGGTAATGCCTATGTGCGATGATTCTTAGCATCGCAGGATCTCTCATTACAGTGTTCTGTGATTTCATATCTCCTTTATATCTTACTACCGCTTCCCCTTTTTTGTATTTTCCTGAGAGCATATTGTTCCATCTGTTAAGATGTTCCTCTTCCGGAAGTTTCCTGCATGCGCATTCTTTCTTTTTCTGCCGGTTCTCCTTTATCTTATCGCCTTTGCAGGTGCATACGTACAAATTCCCCTGCTTAATCATCTTTTCGCAGTATTTATAAAATTCCTCCATATAATCTGAGGAATATGTTTCTCTGCTCCACTTAATTCCCAGCCATTTCAGTCCTTCTTTTATTGCATCAACAAACTCCAGTTCTGCCTTTTCCGGATTGGTATCATCAAATCTGAGAACCATTTTGCCGTTGTATGTTTTTGCGGATTCATAATCAAGGAATGCCGCTTTTGCATGTCCTATGTGGGGATAACCTGAAGGTTCAGGAGGAAAACGGGTAACTACTTTTCCTTTTTCTGCATTTGGAAGGACAAGGCCTTTTTCCTCTTTTTTCTTTTCTTTAAAAGTGTAATTTTCAAGCTCTTTTTCTATTTCCTCTTTTTCCATTTTGTTTATTTCTTTTACAGTTTCATTTATTTTTTTCATTGCGGTTTTCATATCTTTCTTTATTTCGGGGCATTCTGCGATTACCTTTCCGACTACTGAACCTGCATTTGCAGACCCGTAATCATAAGCATTTTTTAAAACGTGTTTCCGGATTATTTTCTCTGCCTCTTTTTCCATAGAGTGAGTATAACACTAAAAGGTTATAAATTATTTGAGGATTTCTTGTAAAAAAGGATTAAACACAGAGTCTCTTTTTTCCCATAGTAATGTTGGGTTTAAATGCTCTGCTTTTAACAGTCTTGA
>JAFGQX010000039.1 GCA_016935455.1 Microcaldota archaeon | reverse complement strand
GTAACATAAATAGTTACGAGTGCTCTTGCATATCTCTCAAGGTAATCTATTGTGTAGTCAGTGCAGGTTAAGCCTGCAGGACAGTCAAAGTAGTTGAGTATGTCTTTTTCATTGTAGCTTCCTATATTCTCTACATAATAGGAAACTGCTGTGGTCTGTCCTATTATTCCTGAGGGGTCGCTGAAAGGTATAATCCAGAATTCATGTTTTTCTTCAGGTCCTGGAGGGGCAGGAGGCAATACTGATGATTGGACTGTAAATGAATAATTATTGTCAGCCCAAGTTTCTGCACCGCCCACACTCTTTGCAAGGCAGTTCCACTGGTATGAACCAACAGGGATGTTTGTAATTGTCCAGTTGGAGCCGTTTGAAGGACCGAGCACATCATGGGTGGAATAAGGTGCCCATGAGCCATATATGTTTGTGTAAAGAGTGATGTTTTTGAGTCCGCTTGGGTCAAATGCACTGCATATGAACTGGATGTCGGTTGCAGTTGTCGTATACCCGTCTGCAGGACTCAATAATAAAACTGAAGACTGGTTGCAGTAGTCCACCTGCCCGTCATTGTTTAAATCCGCAACAAAGCAGGTCCACCTCTCTCCATTCAGTCCTGTTCCTTCGCTGGAATAGTTTGTGCAGATGTAAAATGTTTCGCTCGCGGACCTTGCCTCGTCTCCTTCTGAATCAGTTATGTTTACCCATAATTCATACATCTCGTCTCCTGCAGGAGCGGAGATGTTTCCATTACATACAACCAAATCACCTACATTGGAAGCTGCAATGGTTTTTGCAAGAACTGGGGCAGGGGAGGATGAATTTCTATAGTATATCCTACAGTTTGCAACCGCAGGAGCATCATCAGACCAAAATTCAGAGTAAACAGAGATGTTCTGGAGTGTTGAGTTAAAGAATCTCTGGGATAAAGAAAATGAACCGCTTCTATAAATGGGGATTATGTTGACATTGTGGGTTGTAGTGTTTACCGGGCCGTAGTTCCCGACTGTATCCAGCGCCCAAAGATTCACAGTATATAATCCGTCATCCTGAATATTGGGCAGTGTAAATTTGCAGTCTATGTCGCTTGTAGTGGGGATGCTATATCCTCCTGGACCGGTTGCATTGTAATAGCATCTGTAAATGAATCCGCTGTTGGGGTCAACTGCTTCTGAACCAACCCAAATTCCTGAATCATAAGGTATTTTTGACAGGTCTGTGGGTTCGGTTATTACTTTGGTTATATTGGGGGACTGGTTTTCAAGAATGGTAACTGAAAGTGTATTTCCGGAGGTTGTGGAGCCGCTTATAGAATGATAATATTCAAAAGTATCAAGAGGAAGAACTGCATCGGTGGGCATCAGAAGGGTGATATTGAACGTATTGTAGAATGTTCCTATATGGTCCACATCCCTCATTTCTATTGATGCTTTAGAGCCGAATGTATTGTATTTCTGTATTTCAAACATTGAGGCATTTGGTCCGGTTATGCTGAAAAGGTCATATCTTAACCCGGTCCCCATATTTATTCCGTCTCCATTTAGGTTTCCGACATATAATGAAGCGTCATCAAAAGGAGTATTGTAAATGAATTTTACCATGTAAGGCGTTCCCAGTCTTGTTCTATACTGCCAGGTTACCTGAACACCGCCGAATGTGCCGGTTGTGTTTGCAGGGGGGGTGTATGTATTGGAAAACTGGGTGTTTAGGGTGCAGGGTGCATATGCAGAACAGTCAGGGTCTGCACAGTCGGTTAAACCGTTTGCATTGTTGTCAAAATCATCATTGCAGGTCAATTCTGTTCCGTATTCACATGAGTTTTTTCCGTTGCATGCTGAATCCGCGCAGTCTGTAAGGAGGTTCCAGTCATTGTCAAAACCGTCGTTGCATGTCAGTTCAAGGCCCAGTTCACAGAATTCATGGTCATAGCTTCCCAGTAAACCGTTGCAGTACGGGTCTTCACAGTCTGTTATTGCAGTGGGCATATCCCAGTTATCATCAAAACTGTTTGCACATGCATACCAGGTTATATTTTCTTCTTTGGGGCATGCAAAACAAAGATTAAACTGCTTGTTGCAGTCTGGGTCGGTGCAGTCTATTCCTCCGTTAGGCCAGCCTTTCCAGTTGTCTGCATCATCATCAAAACCATTATCACAGTATGCATCTATTCTTGGGAGAGTGCTGAAGAACGGGTCGGATGCATTGTATTCATAAGGCATGCATTTCTCGCTCGGGTCTGCAGGATTTGTTACCCCTATACAGTCAAGGTCTGCACAGTCAAAGTATCCATCTAAATCACTGTCCACATTGTCAAAGCACCAGGACGCATTGGGTGCATATGCGGGCGAGCCCAGATCATTAACGGCAGTGTACTCATTTATCGGGCATGCATAAAATGTCCCGCTTTCATTAAAGTTTCCTAAAGGATCTATTACATTATAACAGTCATAATCTGCGCAGTCCCAGTTTCCATAGGTTCTGTAACCGTCATTATGTCCGCTCCAGTGGGTTGCATCAGAATTATCATAATCATTGTCAAAATTGTCTGTGCAGGTTAATTCAGTTCCAAGTTCGCATCTAAATCCGCTCCCCATAATTTCCAAATGGCAGTCACCGTCAGGATGATTTGTTATCCATGCACAGTCCATTCCTGCATAATAACTGTTATTTACACCGGGGCTCCAGTAATACGAATTATCGCTTGTCCACAGATGATAGTCCATATCATTGTCCAAACCATCATCACAGTTTGCTCCTTTTTCTTGTGAAGGAACGATTGCATTATCCCTGCAGTAATTTTGGCAGTCGTATTCAGCATTGTTATAGTCCCCTCTTGGTCCTGCGATGATATTACAGTCTGTCTGCTGATACATGTCATTGTCAAAATTATCGTTGCATACAAATTCCCTGTTGTAACTGCATACTTTCAGAGGGTCAAATGGGTCTCCCTGTTTTCCGTCGCAGTCTAAATCTCTACAGTCTATTAACGTGAGTGAAGTGTCCGCATGACCCCACCTTAAAGCTTCAGTAGCCCAGTCATTGTTGTATCTGTCAAAGCAGATATCTTCGCTGTAATAGTTGCATACACCTGTTGTGAAAACAGAATTATAATCGTTCCAGGCAGATGTTCCCTGTTGGTTGTTGCAGTCCAAATCATAGCAGTCGTAGCTGCTCTGTTCAAAGCAGTACTGTTCATTTCCAATTATGCAGTTGAGGTAATCAAAGTCTGCATTTGTTGTATCGTTGCAGGGACCCCATGTAATGCTCGGGTCATTCAGCCAGATTGTGCTTTCATTGTTGTTTGTTGCATTCCATCTGGGTCTTGGGTCAGGGACAACTGGAACATATGTTGGGTCATCAAAGTAGATTACAATCTGTTTTGTTTCTTCATAAATGTTTGAACCTTCAACATAATTGAATGTGAGGTTGATTATATAACCCTGGGACATGTTTACATCAGATTTGTTGAAGGTAAGTTCCACTGTTGTATCCATGTTGGAAATCTCCTGCTGGTTGTTGAATGATTTGATTACGAATTTTCCTGGATATGTCTCATTCTCATCCATAAAGTCTTTATCTACCGGAACATCAGTTCGATTAAGGAAGTATTCCAGGTGTCCCGTGGCTTCTGTCGGACCCGATGAGATTTTAGTTATATTGTTAATCATCGGGAATCCTTCTGCAATTATTGTTGCGACCTTGCTGAGCCCCCACCTGCTGAATCTCATCTTGAATGTTGCATTCGGCATTGTATGCATTGTATAATCTATTCTTGTTGAGAAGGTGGTTGCTGTGGTGTATGAAGTATTGGCATCGCCGGGAGGAATGTTTGATGCAAGGGTTCCGTGAGAACCTGAGGGGGAATAATAAAGAGAAAGGTTGTCAAAATCCTGCTTTGGAAGGCAGGAATACGTGATTCCCCTGCAGTCCGGGTCTGCACAGTCAATTAAACTGTCTCCATCATTATCTATCCCGTCATGGCAGTACAGTTCCATTGGGATTCCTCCATACTGCGCAACTGAAAATGAAATATCACCTAAATTATCTGATTTGATAGTGTTGAATAAAAATTGGTTTTTGATTTTTTTTGCATTAACTGAATTTGCAATATCTCCGGTTGTCCAGTATAAATCATGGACGTGTATTCTCCAGGGAGATTCATTTCTCATAATGATTTCTCCGCCTCTGGTAAGATAACACCCGTCTATTCTCCAAGGAATCCATATGCTGGTCTGTCCGCCTAAGCTTGTGCTTATTGAATCAGCAGGCTGGAGGGTGTAGTTTAGAGTATAGTCAACTCCAGAAATATCTGAAGCGATTGTTGAACTTACAAAAATTCTTCTGCATCCTGGAAGGTCTGCATCATAGCAATTGCTTTGGTTTATCCAGCATCCAAGTACATCACCCGCTTCGGCAGTGAGATTTTCAAAAGTCATGTTGAATTTGTATTTGAAGTTTCCTGCAGGGGGGCTTGCCGTTTCAACTGAATAAATGCCTTCTGGCCAGGTTGCGTTTGACCAGCTTTCAAAACAGTCCACTCTTTGGTCCACAAAAAGCATATACTGTGTGGAGGTAACAAAGGGAATAATCATCTGGTAGTCGCTTAAACCGCCCACCCAATCCGGTAGATTGTCTGAGACATTTGCAATAAAAACAAGATTTCCGCTCTGGTCCTGGAAATACCCCACTTTAAAATTGAATGAAGGAAGATTGTTTACATACATATATGCAGTTGGTACTCCTGAATAATCCCCAAAACTTAAATTGAAATTTGAAGTGTAGGTAAGGGTTGCGCTTCCATTATACGGGCTGTTCAGCCAAAGGTCTAAAGTGTTGAGATTTCCGGAGACTAGAGAGGTGGGCCTGTTTGTAGAATTAACTGCGAGAATATGGAGGGTAAATGTGGGTATTCCCATACAACCGGTCGCGTTGTTGTATGTGAAATTTAAATGAGTTACATTTGCTTTATTTATTGTTGTTATTGTTGTCTGGTTTACACCTGTGGATTCCACATCTCCATAGAACCCGTGCCAGGGGGCGATATTAGATGCATTTATGCTTAATTCTGCTTCAGATGTGTTTCCGCCTTCAACAATAATTTGGGCATATGAAAGAGTAAAAATTAAGAATAAGAATAATATTCTACTTTTGGAAAGCTTAAACTGCCCCATCTACACCCTCATTAATCCAAATTTCTAACTTTAAAGAGTTAGAAAATAAACTTTATAAAGGATTGTATTGTTTTGGATTACGCGTGTTTTTTATTGTTTTTAACCGGGATTACTTTGGTTAGATCTGAATTTTCAAGGATTAGGTTATTTGCTTTGTGTTTTATGAAATCTTCAAGCTTGTTCCCGTCCATTTCCATCATTTTGCCTGTTTCTTCGCTTGAATAACCCATTAATTCCAAACCTCTTTCTATATATCTTTCTTCATCTTCCTCTTCTTCTGATGAGTTTTCTGATTTGGTAAGTTCTTTTAGGTTTTGAACCATGTTCAGGGTCATCTGGACTATATCATCTAAAACCTGCTGGGCTCCACTTTCTGAAATTCTTTGGCTTAGGTATTGATTTAATGCTTCTTTTTTTATGCGGTTGTATTCACCATAATAATCAACACCCATTTTGCTTAAGTTTTCCAAGTATATTTTCGCCATTTGGGCGTATTCAGCAGCTTTTTCCAGGTTTCCACTTGCTGTTGCTTCGGCTTCTTTATCTGCTAAATCAAAAATCAATAACTTCTGTTCTTTTATAGAGATATTTTGTATAATATCGTAATTCTCATTCAAAAATCCATTAAGTTCTTCATTTTTTCCTTTGTTCATAGGAGGATAAAAATCAATATTCACTTTTCTTCCTTCTTTAATTTGGTTTAAAATTGCTGGAAGATTGGAAATTATTTTTTGCTGGTCGTTTTTTGGTTTAACGGATATTAAATTTTGGAAATCTTTGTTTTTGAGAAGTTTATCATTAAATCGGGCATTTGCTTCTTGTGAATCTTCAACTTTTGAGGTTTCTGTTGGTTTTTGTTTCTTAATTCCCTTAGCCCCTTTAGCTTTGAATGCCATAAAAATAGTAAAATACAAAAGAGAATAAAAAAGTATTTGTTGCTATTCTACAACTCCATATAATTCATTATAAAGTACTCCCTCAGTATATGCAATTATACAAACAGGTACTCCCGATTCAATATCTCCTTCTAATTCACCTACTGGAACGATGAATACCTGAACATATGCACCGGCATCTTCATCATAACCTTTCTCAGCAACCAACTTAACAAACTTCAGTTCTTTTCCAGTCATATCGTAATAATAATCTGCTAAAGGCTGGAGGTCAACATGGTTTTTTTCTTCAATGCCCTGTTCATTTTTATAGATTGGTACCGCCAAATGGTTTGTTGTTTTTGCAGTTTCACTATTCACTACTGCCAAAACCACAAATGCATAATTCTTTCCAGGAACTGGAACTTTTGTAGAAATACTAAATTTACCGGTCTGTTCATTATAAAGCGCAATATCATTATACACTCCATTTAGTCCTTCCAATTTCTCCAACTCAGAAACAGAAACAGTCTCGGTAATCTTAGGAAGTGCCTGACCAACTGCTGATTTACCAATTGCTTTTCCTATAAGTTTAGGGTCAACCTGTGCAACTATATTTCCGGGAACATCTTTGCCGTCGACTACAAGAACCTGTTTGGTTTTGTCATTCTTGTCATCGGCCGGTTTTTTGCCCTGTGCAGAAGCTGGAAGGAGAGTAAATAAAATAGTCATTCCTGAAACAGCCAGAAACTTAGAAAATTTAGAAATTCTTGCTTTGGGGCTTACAGTATTACTTCTGGGCTTAGCATCCCTCTTTCTCAGAGTTCTACCTGCACATTTCATACCATCATTCCCGTATATTTATAGAAAAGAAGTTATTATAAATGTTCGTTTGTTGTTTATATTTAAGGTTAAAACTGTATAATCTAAATATTATAACTTTTATTTAATAAAATTCTGATTTAAATAATTTACTATACTTTTTAACTCCATGGATTTAGGGAAAAAACTCAGGGAAGCACTTGCAAAGCTTACAAACAAGCCGTACGTTGATGAAGCAGAAGTAAAACTATTGGTTAAAGAAATTCAAAGGGTCCTCATTTCATCGGATGTAAATATCAAGCTCGTATTTGAACTTTCAAAAAGAATAGAAAAAAATGCCCTGGACAAAGAAAAAATGAAGGAATTAACCCTGAAAGAGCATGTGGTGAAAGTAGTTTATGACGAACTAACCAGCTTAATGGGAGAAACATACCACCCAAGATTAGACAAGCACAGATGCCTGGTGGTGGGATTATACGGTTCAGGAAAAACAACAAGCATAGGAAAAATCGCATATTTCTACAAATCAAAAGGAATGAAAGTGGGTGTAATCGCGGCTGATACGGACAGGCCTGCAGCACAGGACCAGCTGGAACAGCTTTCCAAACAGGTCGGAGTAAATTTTTACACTACCAGGGGGGAAAAGAACCCTGCAAAAATAGTTAAGAACGCATTAAAGGAAGCTGAGGAAGACATAATAATCGTGGACTCCGCAGGAAGGAATGCATTTGACGAAAAACTCTCAAAGGAATTAAAGGAGATGAATGACGTTCTCAATCCGGATGAAACTTATCTTGTAGTTTCTGCAGACATAGGGCAGATTGCGGGGAAGCAGGCTGAGGCATTCAGACAGGCTGTTCCAATCACCGGGGTAATAGTAACAAAACTTGAAGGAAGCGGAAAGGGGGGTGGAGCATTAAGTGCTGTTTCTGCAACAGGCACCAAAATTGCATTTATAGGTACCGGAGAAAAGATGAAAGACCTCCAGGTTTATGATGCTTCAAGGTTTGTGGGGAAACTCCTTGGAATCCCGGATATAAAGGGGCTTTTGGAAAAGATAGAAACAATACAGAAAGAAGAGGACCTAAGTAAACTTCAAACTGAAAAGTTCAACCTTCAGACATTCTACGACCAGCTGAAAGCAGCCAAAAAAATGGGCCCTCTGGGTGATGTTTTTGGAATGATGGGGATGGCTGACCTCCCCAAAGATGCATTAAGGCAGAGCGAAGAAAAGCTGAAGTATTTTGAAGCAATAATCAATTCAATGACTCTTTATGAAAAGGAGAACCCGGATATCTTAAAGAAAGAAAGGGACAGGATTGAAAGGGTTGCAAAAGGTTCCGGAAGGCCTGCAAAAGAGGTAAAGGAACTTCTGGCCCAGTTTTTTAAAGTGGAAAAAATGATGAAAATGTTCAAAAAAGACAGGGGATTCAAGAAAAAAGTAGAAGGAATGATGAAAGGAGGATTAAAATTATCCTAGATTTTCTTTTCACCATCTATTTCTATGTGAATACAGTTTACAGGGCATGACTGTGCAGCGTCCATATTGCATTCAGCTTCCTCAATCTCAAGGACATTGTCTTTTGAACCTTTAAGAGTTGTTTTTCCATCATCACCCATCTCCCAGTATTTAGGGCAGACGGCTGTGCATGAACCGCATCCGATGCATGCATCCCTGTCCAAAGTAATTTTAACAGCCATAAAAACACCAAATGGAATAAATATAATAACCTTTAAAATAGAATCACTGGAAAGTTAGTTTAGGTGCTTATTATGGAAATTAAACTGAAAAGTCTGAGATTAAACGAAATAAAAGAGGGTGTTGTTGCAGGTGCGGTTTTTGAAAAAGAGGAGATACCCCAGGAATTCAAAAAATTTGGGGACCGGCTTAAAAGAAAAAAATTCACTGGTGCAGATGGAGAATGCGAGGATTTTCAGGAGGAGGGAAGAACACTTTTATTATTCGGTCTTGGAAAAAAAGAAGAATTCAACCAGGACAAGGTGAGGAAGATTTCAGCACAGGCTTATTCTTATACTGAGGGAAATAAAGAAAAGAAACTATATTTGATTGCACCTGAAAAAGGAGTAAGACCTGCCGTTGAAGGGGCAGTTCTTGCTTCGTATAAATTTGAAAAGTTCAAGACAAAGAAGAAAGAAGAAAAAGAAAAGGAAGTGAAGGTTGAAGAAATAACAGTAATTGCAGCGGAAGATGAGAAAAACAGTGAGGAATTAAGGATTGGAAAAATATATGCGGATGCACAGAATTATGTAAGAGAAATAAATGAAACTCCGCCTAATATTATGAATCCTGAGAAGCTTGCGGAAACAGCAGAAAAACTTTCAAAGGAAAACAAACTGGATGTTAAGATATTTGATGAGAAAGAAATGGAAAAAAAGAAAATGAATGCAATACTTGCTGTGGGCAAAGGAAGCGAAAACAAACCAAGGATGATAGTGCTGGAATACAACAAAAACAAAAAGGACCTTCCGCTTTATGCAGTTGTCGGAAAAGGAATAACCTTTGATTCCGGAGGAATTGACCTTAAACCCTCAAGAGGAATGGGTGAAATGAAATACGACAAAAGCGGGGCGGTTGATGTTCTCGGGATTATGAAGGCAGTTTCAGAATTAAAACTCCCGATAAGAGTGGTTGGGATAATTGTAGCTGCTGAGAATATGCCTGACGGGAAGGCACAGAGGCCGAGCGACATTGTAAGGGCGTACAACGGAAAAACAATTGAAGTGCTCAATACTGATGCTGAAGGAAGGATGGTTCTGGCTGATGCAATTGCATATGCTTCGGAGATGAAGCCAAAGGCGATAATTGACCTTGCAACCCTCACGGGTGCGATAGTTGTATGTCTCGGGAAGCACGGAATAGGATTGTTTTCAAATGATGATGTACTCTCGGAAACAATAGAAAAGGCAGGAAAAACCACCTATGAGAGGGTATGGAAATTTCCAATGTGGGATGAGTACAAGGAAATGGTAAAGGGCATATACGGGGATGTAAAAAATATAGGCAGCGACAGGGGAGAAGCAGGTTCGATAACTGCAGCGTGTTTTCTGCAGGAATTTGTAGGGGAAAAAATTAAATGGGCGCATCTGGATATTGCAGGGGTGGAATCATTTGAATCCCATTCATATCTGGGAAAAGGAGCTTCCGGAATGGGCGTAAGGCTTGTTACTGAAGCGCTGAGAAATATGAAAATTTAGATATTTCTTTTTATCTTTTTGTAAAGGCTGGCTATCGGCCCTCTTAAATAAACTGGAGAGCGGTTTCCGTATATTCTTCCTTTTTTAAGGGAGTTGAGCATTTCTTTTGGATTTTCAATATCAAAATCAGGCATTTCAACAAATGTGGAGCCGAATTCAGAAATGAAGTGGCAGTCGCTTCCGGCCCCTTTTATTAAATTGTGTTTAGATGCGAATTCATCTGCTTTTTTATTAAAATAATCCGGGCATCTTGCATTAAATGTTTCAATTATATCAACATCACTGACTTCGCCTGCTCCTGCACGGGTAATATCATACATATGGGGAAGATATGATACTGCATCCTGCTCCCTTATTCTGTCAAGGGTCTCTTCAAGAGAGGTATTCTTTGGGATTAAATCCTGTAGGTAAAGGGCAATTAAATCTCCTTTGTCTGTTTTAATTTCAATCCCGGGAATAAAATCTATTTCTCCTTTGAAATATTTGAATCCGTCCATTGTATTGTGGTCTGTTATTGCAGGGATTATACCCAATACTTTTGACTTTCTTGTCAAATGCTCCGGACTTACAACTGAATCAAAAGAAGCCCAGGAGTGCACGTGAAAATCTACCTTCAAATCATTCACCATCTATAATCTTAATGAGTTTTTTTGAGACGGATTCAGCATTGTTTTTTTCAAATTTTTTCATTATTATTTTTCCGGATTTGTAAATGGAAATTGTCCCTTCTCCTGACTGCAGAAGCATAACAACATCAGTTTTTGCCATTACTCTTCCTATTCCGGAGATTTTTTTCTCCAGCTCATTAAAATCAAGGTCCTTTTTTTTGAACCTTGCCTGAAATGATTTGGAAGAAGTGCAAACATCAAGCAAATCCGGCATTATTTCATCCTCTTTACCGAAACGAGTTTTTTTGAGAAAAGGTCAAACTCAATCTTCTGGGGAAAATGGAACACATTCTTTTTTAATATTATATTGATTGCCTGTGAAGCTGCCAGAGCCCCTCCAAACATGCATGCAGATGCAGAGATACTTTCGGATTTCTTTTTCTTTGAAAAAAGAGAAGCTAAAGATTTTTTGTTCTGGGAGCTGTATACTGAAACAAAACCACCCATCTCTTCAACAGAACAGACTATTACTGGTTTCTTTCTCTTTTTTGAAATTTTTTCAAGTGCTTCAAAAGCAACCGGATTTTCCGTACAGCAGATGAATAAATCCGAGGATTCTGCTTTTGGAATTGAAAACTCAGTGAAATCTTCGGTATAGGGCTTGAAAAGTATTTTTGGATTGACTTCAAGGGCACGGTTTAATGCACTGTGGACTTTCCGGTTTCCCAAGGATTTGGATGTTGAAAAAAGATTTCTGTTGAAATCAGGATAATCAAGGCGGGCATTGTCAAAAACAATTATTTTCTCCACGCCCGCTCTAAGGATGCATTCAAGAGTATAGCTCCCTGCACCCCCAAGACCGACTATACAGAACTTGCTGCCCTGAATTTTCTCCTGTTCCTTTTTGGTGAATGTTCCCACATTTCCCGAGAAAATCTGCTGAATAGCCATCAAAAATAGTTGGAAGCGTTCATATTTAAGGTTATTTATACTTGCTTTTTGTTTTTCCAACCTTCATTGCAGGAGGGATACCCATATATCCAAGTTTCTTTTTCTCGGCTTTTTTCTTTATTGTTGGAGGAGGGATTCTTGGGTGGATTTTTTCTTTTTCAAAGAATCCTGTTTTCTTCCCGAAATCCTGGAATCCATGTATAAGGCGTTCATCAACAACCCTTTCGCGGTATGCCGAGATGTTATAAAGCAGGAAGAAACCTATTGATATCCCAAGCCATGCGATTACAATTGTGAAAACTTTCCCCGCATCAGTTACCGGAACCACATCCCCGTATCCCACGGTTGTAAAGGTCATTGTCTGGAAGTATACTGCGTCAAGGAATGACCATCCTTCAAGATTATGGTATACTATCGCGCCTATAATATACATTAATACTATCAGGAAAAGGGACAGGAGGACGTTTCTTCTTAAATTTTCCATCCAATATAGATTGTAAATATGTTTTAAAAATATTCTTCTCAGATTTGATAATCTGACTCATGCTTTATGCAGGGGTAGCGAAGCGGTCAAACGTGGCAGGTTCAGGGCCTGTTCTCTTAGTGAGTTCGTGAGTTCGAATCTCACCCTCTGCACTTAAAATAATCTTCTAGTTTTCAAAATCCCCTTCTGCCTCTGCCTCTTCCAAAACCTCTTCCTCTGCCTAAACCTCTTCCCTGACCCATTCCTCTTCCAAAACCGCCGCCTTGTCCACGGCCTCTTCCAATGGTTTCTCCCTCTGTTCTTTCATTCTCATCCAGCACAATTGCTCCCGCGGGGCAGGAATCTGCAGCACGTTTTATACATCCGGCATTTTCATTTTTGACTCTTGCTTTTCCATTAACAACTTCAAAGCCTTCGGGACATACTTTCTGGCATATCCCACAGCCCACACATTTTGATTCGATAATTCTTACCATTTTTTCATCCCCATTAATCAAAAATCAAAGGATAATTTAGATATATTCTTTTCAAAATCAAATATCAAAAAGAACTTCTACAATAGTTTTTTCTTTTGATTCCTCAATTTTAAGCAGGTGGTATGTTACTGCCTTTATGATATTCTCGGGAACACCTTTTTCCCCATATACTCTTGCTTTAATCCTAAGGTTTTTTCTGTCAAGTTCAATTATTTCCAGTCTTTTTGGAATCAGTTTATTAAGTTCACAATCTGCAACGATATCGGAATAAAATTCAACCACCAAATTCTCAACTGAATGTCCTTTTGATTCAACTTCCAATGAATCCCCTTCTTTTTTTGCCTTCCCCATATTCCGGAACATCCCTTCCGCTACCGCTTCCAGGGCTTCCTTAAGACTTTTTCCTGTTCCTCTGATAAAAAGGTCGGAGGTATGCTCTAAAAATTCAAAAGGCATAAATGGAATAGGGCAATTGTTTTTTTAAAATCTTTGAGGCAGGAAAAAAGTATGGAATTAGTAGAAGGAAAAAAAATAACTGCGGAAGGGCTCATTACAAGGTCCAGAAACAGCAGAGGAGAATATATTTACGGATTCACGGACGGGGAAACGATAGTTGATGTTGTTGCGCGCAGATTAATCGAGGTTGGAAAGATAGTGGAGGTAACAGGGACTGTAGAAAATTTCTACGGATTCAGCAGGATTAAGGCGGAATCTATCGAAGAACTTGAAAACCAGAAGGAAAAGTACAAAGAGATTGAAAAAAGGGCAGAAGAAAATTCAAAAATAAAGGATGTTGAACTGATGTGCAGTGATGAAATGATGAAAAAATTAAAACCAAAAATGGCTGAGACGGCAAAAAAACTTCTCGCAGCGCAGAAGCTGGGGAGATTCACAATTGTAAGATTCCACGGAGACGGAGACGGAATAGCCGGAGCACTTGCAATGACTTATTTTGTAAAGGGAAAATATTTCCAGCAGAATTCGGCAGTTTATTCAGTGGGAGATGCAATGAAAGACCTGCAGATGTGCTCAAACCAGAATCATCCGTTAATGGTGTTTATTGATTTCGGGAGCGGGGAGGAAAGCAGGGAAGGATTAAGTCTTCTTAAAGCAGGTGGGATAGAACTTTTGATTGTTGACCATCATCCAAATTATAAAAAAATAGATGAATACTGCTCAATTTCAGTTAATCCCTGGCAGGTTGAATACAGCGAAGGTTCATCCAAATATACTGCAGGTTATCTTGCATCCGAGATTTCAAGGACTGCAGGAAATGATTCCGGAGATATGGCAAAAACAGCTCTTGCATCGGACAAGAGCACGATAATTGAAATTGAAGAGGAATATAAGAATAAAGCAATTGTTCTCAATTATGTTGCTGCTTATTCAGGATACGGGAATTCCCTTGAATTTTATGCGGATGTTCTTGCAAATAAGGAATTATATTCAAGCATACTTGAACAAGCAAAAGAAAAGATAAGCCAGATAGTTGAGATAAGCAGAAACAGGATTAAAAAACAGAAAGCAGGAGAGATAAATTTCTATTATATTAATCTTGAAGACATTGTAAAGAGATATGAATTTCCTTCTTATGGAAAATCCACAACGCAGATATTTGAGGCTGTTGAATCAGGAGAACCCCTCGTTCTTGTTGGATACGGAAAAAGGTCAGTAATGCTGAGAATCAATGATTCTGCAGTTCTTAAGGGAGCAGATACACGGAAGATTATTGAAAAATTAAAAGAAACTATGGAAGATTTTGTTGGGGGGGGCGGAGGCCATTCCAGGGCTGCTGCAATAAGGGTGAAAGAGGGATTTGAGAAAAGTGTTGTTGAAGAAATTTTAAGAATGCTTCAGAATGAACAGGAAAAATAAAAGAACAAAAAAGGTGTTGAAAGAAACCTGAGAATACTTGGTTTTGGTATACAACAGCTTTTTCTAAGAAATGCAGTTAAGAACAAAAAAGGTGTTGATTATTCTTCAAGGATGTTTTCAACTATTGCTGCATAAGCAGGCCTTGAAAGCAGGTATCCCAGCAGCGAACCAAGTATCGTGGATATCGCAAAACCGATAACTTCCACAAGTCCTGAAAAGAGAAGAGGAACCATTGCAACTATTGCAACAATAACATTTGTCTTAATTATCTGGAATGCATTGTCCATCTTGACTTCATGGCTCTTGATATCCTTTTTAAGGAGTTCATCAGTTATTACAATCTGGGCATCCACCCCTACACCTATTGCCGCAATAATACCCGCCATCGCTGCAAGATCTATTGTAAATGAACCAAGTATTGAAAGAAGGATTATCAGTTCGGATATTGAGATTATCACAATCGGGAGAATAATTTTTATTTTCCTGTATCTCAGGCCTATAAGGATTGAAATGACAACAAGGGCTGAACCGATTCCTATTAGGCTCAGTCTTAGAAATTCGCTTCCGAGGCTTGCAGGAAGAATAGTCCTGCTTTCAATAGAGATTTTAACCGGAAGAGCTCCGCCCTTAAGAACAGAAATTATTCTTTTTTCATTTTCCTCAATGTTGTTGTATTTTTCGGTTCCTGTTCCCTCCGCTCTTCCAGAAATCTGGTAGTTTGTATGAATTGAACCGTCTGTAATTCCCTCATTAAGATACGGAGCAGAGAGAAGGCCGACAGCCTCCCATTTTTCAAGAGGCGGGAAACCGTAAGTGACATTTATAAAAGAAGGCTGGATTTCTTCTGCAGGATATTCCCGGACAGTATAGCCAAGAGATTCCAGGCTTTGCTTCAAATCCTGGGAATAATCCTCTGAAACGATTGCAAGGGTTTTGTTTGTTTTTGCTGAAGGAATGTCTTCAAGTTCGTCAATGAAATATAGATTTATTGTTTTGTCTTCAAGTACAAGCGCATCCTCGGCTGCATCAATAAGGTCGTCAATAGATGAAGTTGAAGGAGACTTCGCAGTGAAATCCTCTCTAGAGATTATAATAATTGCATCTGAAGGCCGGTCAAGGTACATGTAAAGAGGATAATTTGCTTTTCCTTTTACGGTTTCTGCAAAATGTTTTGCACCTTCGGTGGTTACTGAAAAGGAAACCCCCCAGTCAGCAGAACTGCCCAGATAAGGCGAAGGAACGGCCTTGATTGTTCCGGGGAGAATATCATCCCCCTGTATTGCCACCTTTCCGTCTGTTATGCCCTGGTATACACCCTGATGGGACAGTACATCTTCAATAAAAGCAATCTGTTCTTCGTTTGATGAGGGAATTTCAACGTCTATTTCCATATCTCCGACTGCCCTTACCCTCACCTCGCTCAGACCCAAAACTGAAGACCTCTTCTTTATTATGTCCACCAGTTCATTCATTGTTTCCTCATCAACACTATGCTCAAGAATAACCGGAATGCGGGTTCCTCCTGAAAAATCTATTCCGAATTTCATTCCGTTTAACCCAACATTTATCAGTGAAAGGAGAACAAGAGCACTCAAAGCCGCGATTCTCAGCTCTTTTTCCTTCCAGAATAAAGAGAGAATACCGAATACCAACAGGGAGAATATAAGGAAAAGACCCGCGTATAATGAATAAAATGCAAGGCCTCCAAGAATTAACAAAAATGAAAATAACACTACGAGGAATTTTTTATTGCTGAACAAATTATTGAAATTCATTTAGTCCGCCCCCTTTCTTTTTTCTACAAAATACAGGAGAATCACTGCGTTTATCCCCCAGGTTGCAAAAAGGTCTCCGATTAAACCCGCAAGGGCAACAGAGGAAATTTCATAATATGTTGAGATGTTTGTCATTGAACCAAGTATAAACAATGCAAGGAAGGCGACTATTCCCGTAATGCTCATTGTTGAACCGGTTTTCATAGAATCATAAGCTTTAACTCTTGGGTCCCCTTTTCTTTTGAGCATTCTCATAGTAAGCAGAATGTCAGTATCAAGAGAATAGCCGATAAGCATCAGTAGTGCCGCGAATGAAGGAAGTGTAAAAGGAATTCCGAAGAATGCCATTGACCCCAGAGCAATTACAATATCGCAGAATGCCCCTATCAAAACTGCAAGGCTGGGAACAAATGTTCTGAAAAAAATAAATACAAAAACCACTGAAAGAAGTGCCGAGAATAAAACGACCTGCGATGCTATTGAAAGAAAATGCGTTGAAAGTCTTGGGCTTACTGACTGGATGGATATTGATGAATAACTGGTGTATTTGTCCAAAGAATTTGAGATTGAATCCCTGTAATCCGAATAAATCTTGGTATATGACTCCAGGAACGCATTGTTTAAGTGGTTGAGATTTTTGTACTGGTAGGAACGGTTTTTTACTCCTGCAAGCTCAAACATTGAATCCGAAAGGTCGTCCAGTTCTGCTTTTTTCTGGTTGTATTCCGGAAGAACTGATGAATCCTGAACAGAGATGGCCTCAAGTTCTGCAACTTCTTCAAGCAGAGGGTCAAACCTATCCTTATACGTATCTGCGGTTATTATCTTATCAGACTGGGGAACCTCAACTTCTGCTTTGTAGCCCACTGCAGTATCATAGACCTGCACTTCAGCGTCTATTCCTTCCTGAAGAAGTTCAGCTCTAAGCTGGTCTGCATCAACAGGAGAGTTTAAAGTCAGGGATACCAAAGTTCCGCCTCTAAAATCAACCCCCATTTGTATTCCGGGGGTTACAAAAATTGAGAATAAAGCTGCAAAAATAAGAATTAAGGGCGGTAGCATCAATAACAGATAGTTTCCTTTGTAGATGTTAGGTATATCCATAAGTATCACTTCTAGAATAAGAGGCATTTATAAGAATACATTTAAAAACCATAAGAATGGAAACTGCTGGTTGATTATCATATACATTTATATGGATTATTAGACACCTAATAGTGCTAATGACTCAGACCACCAAAGAATCGATTAAATTGGATTATGAAGCACTAAAAAAGAATCCTGGGATAATTGACCGATATAGTGATGAAAAAATATTGGAGATGCTCGGGGAACATGCCACCAACCTTAGCAGAAATTCAGAGTATTTTGAAAAAATCAAAAGGCGGCTTTTACGGCTGATAGAAGGAAGGATTAACGAATTTGAATCTCCGCCTACTGCACCAGAAATTGGAAAGATTTTTGGAATGAAACCTCAGATAATAGGGTTTCTTTTGAATATGGAGGAGGTATGGTGTCTATGGATAGATAAAGCAGATGGTGAGAAGATAAGGGGACTAAAACAGGGAAAAATAGAAATGATGAGAAAAAAGGCAAAAGAACATTTTGATGCAAGAATTAGTGCACTTAATAAGGAATTAAAAATTTCTGAAGACACTGGCAAGGAAGATAGAGCTGGGGCCGCAGGGGAGGATGAAGGTAAAATTAATGAGCTAAAGGGAAGAATAAAGGTTCTTGAGGCAGTTGTAGAGATGCAAAACAAGGACATCCTCCGGCTGAATCAGCTTCTGGCTGAATCAAGGAAAGCAAATGAGATTCAAATTACAGAGATACACAATCTCAAGAGAAAAATTGGCCAACTGGCAAATGGAACAGATAAAAACGGGGGAACTAAATCTCCTTTGTCAAAAAATAATGGACAAAAAAGCAAAAGAATTAACTGGGAAAAAGTTAACCCGGATAAAATTACCGTAGAAGAACTTTCAAGAGCATTGGAAAGAAAAACCGAACCTGACCTGGGAGTAATAAAGGATATTTTTGTACTTTCACAAAGCGGATACAAAGACGGGATGTATTTTTCTGAGAGCAATGGAAATGAACAGGAGAAATTAGAAGGGCTTGGACTGGGAGTAAAAATCCAACCGCTAGAAGAATTAAAAAATACAGTAAGAGAGGGTGTTGAACAAGTTAAACTGCTTATATCAATAAGGAAAGGGCTGGAAAGGCTCATTTTGGAGATTTCAAAAAAAATCAAAAAAGGAGACGTGGTAATTGTAACCTATCCTCCTGATTATGTTCTTACTGAAAAAGGGCGGACAGTCCTTTGCAGGGCAGGATTCCAGATTGAATGGGGGGCAGTTATTCTTACAGATGGAAAAGACATTAGGCATGAATCAAAATTATTGAAGCTGACCAGAACAGCAGATGAAGAAGAACCCAGAAGAACTCAAATGGGGCAGGTGTCCCGCCATGCATGGGGAGATCTCCTAAAGGAGATTGAGGACAGCAAGTTAAAACTGACTATTGCAGATGAGTTTAAGTTTGCGAGAATATTTGAAAAAAACGGATACTTGCCAAAATATGCACCATGCAAAATTGAAGAGTTAAGTAAGTTGATACCAGTTATCATAATGGTGGACTGTTCGGAGATACGGCTTGAGGACAATACTCAACCAGAAAAAGTCGGGGAATTTGGAGGCAACGCAGAATATAGATTTGGAATGAACCGGCTTACAGCATTTTTTGGTCAGGAAAAACCAAATACTGTCTTTATTCATGGTGAGGGAACAAACAATGCTGTTCTAAACAAGGTCCTAGAGGAATATACCGGAAGGATTAATAAAAAAACTGGAATGGACATCAAATTCAAAAAACCGGCCAAACCGGACGGGGAAAAACCTAGAGCAAGATTTAGGCAGACAGTATAGATGGACTCGGTGTGAACTGTGTTCACTTTTCGTCCATTAAGAATGGACTCGGTGTGAACTGTGTTCACTTTTCGTCCATTAAGAATG
>JAFGQX010000038.1 GCA_016935455.1 Microcaldota archaeon | reverse complement strand
GGAAAGATATTTAATTATTTAATTCGTGGGTGAATTAAGGTGGTTGTTTTGATTGAGGATGTTATAAGTATTTCAAATGAGCCGGTAAAATCTCTTAAAAAAGCCGGAAAGAAAAAAGATATGAACAAGCCCGTTAATCTGCTTATTTTCACAGGGCTGGTCTTCCTGGTTGGATTCTTAATCCAAAATATACAAAGTCTTTCTCCTGAACTGGTAATTGCCGGAATAGCAACATCAATAGTTCTTATTGCATTCCTGGCTGTGATGGCATACTTTACAAAAGTGCCGTTTGAAATTCTAAGCGAGGACAATAAAAACTCATATTACAAATCCCTTGTATCCGTTGTATACGGCGGAGTGGTATTTTCAATGGGATATCTGATATACTCCCTGCTTATACTTGCAGCGGTTCTCCTTTCAGAATTCCTGCTTCCTCTGAGTGCAATACTTATACTGCTCGGATTTGCAGTTGTGATATACTATGCGCTTAAGGCAGTTTCAACAGTGATTAAAGGGTATCAAATCATGTTTTCAACAGATTATGCAACAATACTTGCAGTATCCCTGCTGGTTATTGTTTATTCGCTGATACTGGTGAACATGGTCGGGCTTTCAACGCTGATGGCCACACTTGTAACTTCAGTGCAGACAATTATGACACAGCCCATAATTCCTTACTAATTTTTTTATTTTTCTTTTTTAATCTTAATTATCTAAAAAAAATAAAACATACTTAAATTAATAAAAATAGGTATAGTATAATACTTATGAAATACCCGCCCTCAGAGCTCAAAAAAATAAAAGTTGGCCCGGGAATTAAAAGAGGTATCCATGATTTGGCTGAGGCATATTCACACCTTAATTATCCAGAAGTAAGTGTTCTTTCTGCTGGCAAATTTTCAGACATATACTCCATTTATCAGATTTCCAAAAAGTTGAAGAGAAAAAAAAATGAAGAAGCAAAGGCACTTGGGGAAGAGGTTATGGTTATTACTGCGGCAGGCTTAAAGAAAAGGGGAATGGCAATACCTGGGGGAACTGCTTCCGGAAGGAAATTTAAGAACAAAAGGGGGATTTTGGAGCAGTACAGTTTTATTGGAAATATTAAAAGATTAAAAGCACTGATTAGTGAAAAAAAATATGAGGATGCGGTAAGAGAAGCAAAAAAAATAAGAGATAAAGACAGTGCTGAAGAACTGTATAAAGCAGGTGAAAATTGCTATAATAGAAATGAATTTAGAAACTCCGCAATTTTGTTTGAAGGGTGTTTTGAAATATTCAGCGAATTAAAAAATTATCAAAGGGCAATACAATCAGAAGTTTATGAGGTTAAATGTAAAAGCAAACTGGGTGACTCAGGGCCTTCTGAAAGAATTGAAAAATTGATGGAAATGCTTTTGAAGATGGATTTTAAGGATGTGAAAGATAATTTCAAGTATTTGAAAAAAAGCAGGAATAAAGAGATTGAAAGCATTTATCAAATTTGCAAAACTGTGGCTGAAAGGCAGGGCAAAGGAGAATCTCAAAATAAGAAATTTGGTGAGATACTGCAGAAAGAGTATTCTGATGATGCTAAAAAATATGAACAAAACGGAGAATATGGGGAAGCTGCTGAGAGTTATGTAAGTATTGCAGTTATTACTGAATTTGAAGACCGGAAAAAATTTTATTTGAAGGCTGCTGAGAATTATGAAAAAAATGGGGAATATGGCAAAGCAAATATGTATTATGAAACAGTTGTAGACCACTACGAATGCAAACCTGCAGAAAAGAAAAAAGTGTTTGAAAAAATTGCTGGGAATTATGAAAAAATGGGGCTAAATAAAATGGCCTGCGGGTATTATGAAGAAGCTGCGAGACTGGAACAGGATACAGAAAAGAAAAAGAAACTGTATCTCAAAGTGGCTGAGAATTATGAAAAGGAAGTAGAATATGACCCGCTAATAAATATGATAAATCTCGTTTATGCATATGAAGAAGTTATAAAACTGGAAAAAGACAAAGGAATGAAAGAAAAGTATTTGGGTAAAATCAAGGATATTCATCTGAAAATTGCCAGAGAACATAAGGAAATGGGAGAAGCTGCTAAAGTTTTTGAAAATTATGCGGCAGCTGCAAAACTTGAAACTGATGCAGAAAAAAAGATAGGATTATACCAAAAAGCTGCTGAAAGTTTAGAAAATATAGACAAAACTAAGGTTAATTCGGGGTTAATTCAGGATACAATTGATGGGCTGATTGAGGGTCTAAAGGACGAAGATGAAAAGATAAGCAAGGGGAGTTCTGGTGCTTTAGCTAAAGTAGGTTATCCTGCTGTTAATGATTTGATTAATGTTTTGAATGATAAGGATTTGGTGAGAGCCGGAGCTGTTGAAGCTTTGGTTAAAATTGGTTCTCCTGCGCTTCCTGCTTTAATTGAGGCTTTGAAAAAGGGCAAGGGAGGTTACCACACACCATCTGAAATTGGTAAGGTCTTGGGAAAAATAAAAGACCCTGAAGTTGTTCCTGATTTAATTGAAATTTTGGAAAGCGGAACGCACGGAAGAATGGCGGGTGCCGATGCTTTGGGAGAAATAGGCGATATACGGGCCGTAGATATTTTACTTAAAATTTCTTTAAGTAAAGAAGATGTAAGATGGCATGCTGCTAAGGCTTTGGGGAAAATGGATTATTCCAAAAACAAAAAAGTTAAAGAAAAAGTTGTTGGGGTTCTGATTGATGCAATGAAAAATGGAACTTATGAGGCGAGTCAGAATGCCGTTCGGGCTTTGCAAAGAGTTGGACTGCCTGCTGTTCCTGCTTTGATCAAAACATTAAAAGAGGAAAACGAATCTGTAAGAAAATGGACTGTTGAAGCTTTGGGGGGTGTAGATTACTCTAAGGATAAAAAAACTAGAGAAAAGGTTGTGGATGTTTTGACTGGAGATTTTAAAAATGACCCGGAAATAAGGTATTGGATCGTTAATGCTCTAGGGGAAATAAAGGACCCAAAAACAATTCCCATCTTAATTGAGGCTTTGAAAGAGGGATATCCTACTTGGAATAGTGCTGCCGAATCTTTAATTAAAATTGGGGCCCCTGCTGAGGGGGCATTAATTAATCTTTTGAGTGGCAGTAGAGATAAAAAAATAAGGGAAAGGGCTGAAAATATTTTGAGAAAAATAAGAGGGTATTATTAGGGATTCAGGAAAAATTAAATTTCTGGCCGTCTTTTGGCGCAAAGGTTGGAATTCCTGATTCTTTCTGTATTTTTTTTGCCTGTGGTGCGGGCCCTGCTTTAATCATTGAAAAACCCAAATGATTCAAAATACACATCTTGGGTTTTGCAGTTTTAAGAATTTCAATAACATCCTCTGTTTTAAGATGGTCTGGAATGCCGTCATCCTCAGGCTTGAGGCAGTTGGCAATAAGAACGTCGCACCCTTTGTAATTTTTTCCGATTCCTTTGTATATTTCAGTATCCCCGGTATAGCCTATTGTTTTCCCTTCCAGTTTCAGTTTAAAACCGAAGGCAGTGGGCTCGTCATGTTTTGATTTGATAAACTCCATCTCAAAGAAGCCTCTTTCAGTTTTGAATTTTTTCTTCTTTCCGGGGATTCCGACATAAACTTCCTTTATTTTGGACTGGTGATAAGAAGTGACCGCCTTGTCTTCGTTCTTTCCTTTAATTGCGTATTTGCTTCCGATTAGGATTCCTCTTTTTTTAAATCCATAGCGGGTCATTGCTTCAGCCATTAAAGAAGCGTCATTGCAGTGGTCAAGATGGTTGTGGCTTACAACAATGGCATCAAGGCCCAGAGGGTTTTGTTTGAATTTCCATGAATAGATTAAAGCACCTGGACCTGGGTCAACGTGTATGTATGCGGATTTGGAATTGATTTTGAATCCGCCTGTAAGTCTTTTCTGCCTTACAAGGTTTACACGGCCTCCTCCAGTTCCGATAAATACTATGTTCATAATTAGTGTTTGGAAATAACGTTTAAAAATAAATGGAATATAATTCTATCAGGGGGAAGTATGGCTGTTTCAAAAAGGGAAAGAATCAAAGAGGGCAAAAAAGTTAAACAAAAAACAAGGGCGAGGCTTATTTTTCTTTTAAGAAAGAAAATTGAACTTGAGAAAGACATATTATATCAGGAAGCAATGGCCGAATATCTTGGAAAAGAGATATCATACAGGCCGGAAAGAGATTCAAAAGGCATTTCAGATTCTCTTCTAAGCAAAGCTGAAGAAAATAAAAAAGAGCTGGATGAATTAAATAAAGAGATAAAAGAGATCAGAGGGAAATAGAATCAAGCATCCGGCAGAGCATACAGACATCAGAGGATGTAAGTTCTCCGCATTTCTTGCATTTTGAAAGAACAAAATCCTTATCTGATACGGACTGCCTCATTAATTTTTCCATCTGGAGAAAACTGCTGAAAATTTTTAATTTTGTTCCGGGATATTTTTCTTCTATCTCGTTCACCTTGTGCTTTATTTCTTTTCTAAGGGAATACTGGGCATAAGGACACTCGGATTCCCCAGTATTTATTCCGTTTAAGAGTGCATAAACAGCTATTTCTTTTTCAGGAATTCTTATCAAAGGCCTTATCCTCTGTACAAACTCAGGGCTGTTTACCAGAGGTTCATTATACCTCAAAAGTCTGAGAGGCTCATTTCTCATAAGATTCATAAAAACTGTCTGCACTGCATCATCAAGGTTGTGGCCTATCGCAATTTTGTCCGCGCCGGCTTCTTTTGCAGCTTTATTCAAAAGGCGTCTGCGGATTACCCCGCAGAGACTGCAGGGATTAACCTGTTTGTTTTTACCAACTGCATCATTGAGAGTAAATCCTACAAAATCAGCATATGAAACAATTTTGAAGCTGATTCCAAGAATATTGCATTCCCTTTTTGCATTCTCTATGAGTTTTTTCCTGTATTCACCTGTTCCTTCATCAACAATTAATGCAATTAATTCAAAGGGGTGTTTCTTGCTTAATTTATAAAGAAGGTGAAGAAGCACTGTGGAATCTTTTCCCCCTGAAAGCCCAACTGCAATTTTCTCTCCTTTTTTTATCATTCCAAATTCCCGGACAGTTCTTTTGAACTTTCTTTCAAACATCTGCATAAAGTGTTTCCTGCACAGATGGGTCTGGGAATAATGGAGGGTGATTACCGCGTAGCCTCCGCATTTGCTGCATTTCATCCGCCGAACACCACCTTAATTATTTCAACTTCATCAGAATCAATTATTTCTTCAAGGTCAGAGGATAATTTTCCGTTTATTTTTATCACTACTTCCTCTCTTCTAAAACCCATTTTTTTAATGAGGTCCATGGCGGGTCCCCGGAATGAGTATTCTGCTGTTTTTCCTCCGGATATTAAAATCATCGGTTAAATTGGACTGGAAATGTTTTAATATATAAAAGAGATATACTGACGTGGTATTATGAAGATAATTTCCGTAAAGGCAAGGGAAATACTTGATTCAAGGGGAAACCCGACTGTAGAGGTTGATGTTAAAACTGAGGGCGGATTTGGAAGGGGAAGGGCTCCAAGCGGTGCATCCACCGGAGTTCATGAAGCTGTGGAATTAAGGGACGGAGGAAAAAGATATCTTGGGAAAGGGGTCAAAAAAGCGGTAGAGAATGTTAATACTGCAGTAGCACAGGCAATTACCGGGCTTGATGCAAAGGAACAGAGGAGAATAGATGAGGAGATGATTTCTCTTGACGGGACGGAAAATAAATCCAAACTGGGCGGAAATGCAATTGTTGCCACCTCTATGGCAGTAATGAAGGCTGCGGCGGATGAAGATGGAAAATGGGTCTACGAACACATCGGGGGGGACAGGATTCCCAATCCGTTTTTCAATATAATAAATGGGGGAAAACATGCAGGGAACAAGCTTGAGATTCAGGAATTTATGATCACGCCGGTATATCACAAAAGTTTTGCGGAAGGGCTGACGATATGCACCGAAGTTTACCATACACTTAAAAAGAATCTGGTGAAAGAATACGGGGTAGATGCGGGAAACGTAGGGGATGAAGGTGGTTTTGCACCCCCTCTTTCAAAAACTGAAGAAGCTCTGGATGCGATAGTAAATGCTATAGAACAGGCAGGGTATGAAAAACAGATTATGGTCGGCCTTGACTGTGCGGCATCTTCTTATTTTGACGGAAAAACCTACAGGATGGACGGAAAAAAGATGGGCAGGGAAAAGCTTCTGGATTATTACGGAGACCTGCTGACAAAATACCCGATAATCAGCATTGAAGACCCTTTTCATGAGGAGGATTTTCAGGGTTTTTCACTTCTTAAATCCCGTGCAGGGGATGATGTGAGAATTGTGGGGGACGATCTTGTTGTTACAAATGTAAAGAGGATTAAGGAGGCGATAGATAAAGAAAGTATAAATACCCTTCTGCTTAAGGTTAATCAGATCGGAACAGTCACCGAGGCAATGGACGCGGTGGAATTATGCAGAAAGAATGATATTGAGATAATGGTTAGCCACAGGTCAGGGGAAACAGAGGATGCATTCATAGCTGATTTTGCAGTAGGGATAAATGCGGGCCAGATTAAAAGCGGTGCTCCGGCGAGAGGGGAAAGGACAGCCAAATACAACCAGCTCCTGAGAATCGAGGAGAGGCTGTAAGCAATCCTTTTTAAAAATAACCCTCCAATCAAATAACAAATACAGGGTATTCTTATGCTTGGGAGAAAAAAAACAAACCCGATAGACGCAAGGACTTATTATGACCTTGGAAACGATTACTATGAGAAAGAAGATTTTGAGAAGGCTATAGAGAATTACAATATGGCAATTCTTCTTAATCCTGTATTTTCGGAAGCATATTTCAACAGGGCTTTGAGCTATTACCAGCTTAAGAATTTTGAGAAGGCTATAGATGACTATACAAAATCCGCGGAACTGGACCCTAAAAACCCAATAATTTACAATAACAGGGGGGATGCATTTTACAGAAAACAAGATTTCAATTCTGCAATTAAGGATTACGACAAGGCAATATCCCTCAATCCTGAATATCTTAAAGCATTTTATAACAGGGGACTTTCATACGCTTCAATGGAAGACTATGAAAAGGCGGTAGAAGATTTCTCAAAAGTTGTGGAGCTTAAAGCTGATTTTGCGGAAGCCTATCACCTAAGGGGGCTTGCATATGAATACAGCGGAAATCTGGAAAAGGCAATAGCAGATTATGAAAAGGCAATTGAGCTCAACCCTGATTTGGAGGATGCAAAAACCCATCTTGAAAATACCCGGTCCAAACTTGAACAGGGCGGAACCGGCGAAGGGGGGGAAGGAAAATCTGATATTAAGATGCTCCAAAGGCCGGATATGGATTTCGGCGATGTTGCAGGAATGAAAAAGATGAAGGAAGAGATAAGGGAGTCTATTGTTTATCCTATGATTAATCCTGAGCTTGCAAGGAAATACGGAAAGCTTGGTGGGGGCGGTCTGCTGATGTACGGACCTCCGGGATGCGGAAAAACATATATAATCAAAGCGGCCGCAGGCGAATGCCAGGCCGGTTTTATTAATGCAAAACTGTCCGACCTTTTGGACATGTACGTGGGAAATACCGAAAAGAATATTCACAAGGTTTTTGAACTTGCAAGGAAAAACGTGCCTTCAATACTTTTCTTTGATGAAGTGGATGCAATAGGTGGCAGAAGAGACCAGCAGCAGGGTGCGCAGTATCTTAGGATGGCGGTAAACCAGCTTTTGTATGAAATGGATGGTGTGGAAGCAAACAACCAGAACGTTCTTACTGTTGCTGCAACAAACGCTCCCTGGGATGTTGACCCAGCTCTCAGGAGAAGCGGAAGGTTCTCAAAAGCGATATATATCCCCGAACCTGATTTCTCTTCAAGGAAAGCAATTCTTGAGATGCATGCAAAAAAGAGGCCTGTTTCAAAAGGCATTCCTTATTTCCTTCTGGCAATGGCAACTGCAGGTTACGCATCTTCAGATTTAAAGGCCGTGGTTGAGGAAGCAGCTTCATATCCGTGGAAAGAGGCATTTTTTGCAATAGAAAAAAGGAAGGAGAAATATAAGGCTCAGGGTATGAGTGCAGAAGAAGCAAAAGAGAAAGCCACAAAAGAAGTGAGACAAAGAAATGTTAGTACAAAGGATTTCCTAAAGGCGATAAGCAAAAAGAAATCTACACTGCCTCCATGGTATGAACAGGCAAAAAAACAGATTGGAAAACAGGAAGAAATAACCATTGTAGATGGAAAAGAGCACAAAAAAGTAACCGAATCAAAAATGGGCGGGGGAGAAAAGGAGATGTTCAAAAAACTTCTGAATACAATTGAGAAGAGGAATAAAATATACAACAAACTATGGCTAAAAATGAACAATACCGTTTCTCTTATTCTGCTTACAATAATCCAGATATTCATTTGACAGCAAGTATTTAATCTATTTTTGGGTATATCATTCTGATGATTTTAACTAATGTAAAAGCATATATCAATGGGGAAGCAAAGGAAAGAGTACTGGAAATCAAAGACGGAAGAATAGAAAAAATAAGAAATTCTTATTCTGGAAAGGAGGGTGTTGTTGACGGAAAGGGGCTTCTTGTTCTGCCCGGAGGAATAGACTCTCATGTTCATCTAAGGGAACCTGGAGCAACCCAAAAAGAAGATTTTTATACAGGTTCAAGAGCCGCAATAGCGGGAGGATTTACAACCGTTATGGACATGCCCAATAATCCTGTGCCTACAATAACCGCAGAAAGGCTGAAAGAAAAAATAAAACTATCAAAAAAAGCTCTCTGCGAAATTCATTTTCATTTCGGAGCGGCAGAGAATAATTTCAATGAGGTTAAAAAAGCGGACCCAGAATCCCTCAAGATATATATGGGGCAGAGTACAGGTGAAATGAGGATAACGGACAAATCAGCTGAAAAGCATATGCAGATGTTTGACAGGGAAAGACCCATTGTAATTCATGCGGAAGACCAGCAGTATATTGAAAGAACCGGGAAACGGGATATTAGAGCCGCCTTAATTGCAGTGGAGAAGGCAAATAAAATGGCGGAAAGGACGGACAGGGTGATATGCATTGCACATACCACCTCAAAACAGGAGATACTTTCTGCCAAATCAAGGAAAAAAACAATGGCCGAAATTGCACCCCATTATATGTTTCTTTCAGCAAAGGACCGGGAAAAACTCGGGAATCTAGGGCTTGTTTATCCGCCATTAAGAGATGAAAGCACAAGGATGGAGGTATGGAAACATCTTGACAAGGTTGATTATATCGGAAGCGACCATGCACCCCATTTAATAAGCGAAAAGAATCAGGGTGCGCACGGATTTCCGGGGCTGGAAACAACGCTTCCCCTTCTTCTGGATGCATACAACAGGGGACTTCTGGAATTAGGATGGATTGTTGAAAAAACCTCGGAAAATCCCGCAGAGGTTTTTAATTTCAATAAAAAAGGACACATCAGGGAAGGAAATACGGCAGACCTGATTCTTGTTGATATGAAAAAGGAGTGGAAAGTAAGGGGCGATGAACTGGAAACAAAATGCAGATGGAGCCCTTATGAAGGAAGAACTCTAAAAGGAAAGGTATTCGGAACTATAAAAAACGGGGAAACTATTTACTGGAATTATAATTTCCAGTAAGTCCTGTATTCAGGGATAGCTTCTAAGGTATATTTTTTCCTCTTTGGAAAGAATTTCAATCCTGTAAAGGCCTTCCTGTTCAATATTAAGATTTTGGTCAACCTCAAGCGGAAAATCTGTGACTGCAACCACTTCAGTATCTCCTTCTTTTGAAGAAAGAACAAAAATAACTTCGCCTCCTCCGCCTACTGACTTGAAATTAACTGTCTTAACGTGGGGGGGAATATAAACATCGGTTATTATAGATGAATTCTCGCCCATTCTGGCAACTGAATTTCCGAGATTGGCTATTCTGGATGCGGATATCTGTGTCTGGATAAGGACAAGCTGGTCATTGTTTTCAACAACCTTAAAGTAGGATATTACAAGGAGGGGAATAAAGAGAACTAAGATGAAGGCAATCACAACCAGAAGTTCAACGCTTACCTGTCCTTTCATAAGATTCACCTTTTCTTTCTTTTTGTCATCGTAGTAGTCCTGCTTTTCTTCTTTGTAAGAATTCTTTCAATCTCGTCCAGAAGCCAGACCATTACCAGCGGAACAGTATAGTCTTCATATGAAATTGAAACAGTACTGTTTTTTAACTGAATCCTTGCCATTGCGGAATAAACTGATTTTCCTTTTTTGAAATGAACGTGCATTTTGTTTATTTTATGGAATTTGGACATTTTATCCATAAGGCTGGAAAGCTCTTCTTTTACTTCAGGATAAAATACTACTTCATTTTCACCTGAAAGGCCGCTGACTTCAACCTTGGACGTCTTTTTAAAGAAATCCTTTACCTTCTTGAAGATGTCCATCGCTGTTAGTATTCCAACCGGATTTTTATTTGAATCAAGAACAAGGAGGGAAGAATTTTCAAGCTTAATCATCTTTTTTACAGAATCTTCAAGAGAATCATTAGGAGAAACAAAAACCATCTTTTCCCTTATCATTTCGGATATTCTTTTCTGGTCTATGCTTTTAACTTCGGAAATTATCTGTGCTCCCTGCCTCATTTTCGGGTTGATTAATGTGGCTGTGAGGTCAAAGGTGCTTATTACCCCTGCAGGCTTTCCATTCAGCGCTGCAATAAGCATATGAACCTTATTTTTTTTCATTGCTGTTTTGGCATTTCCCACAGTGGAATGGTAGGGAATCGTATATACCGGAACGGACATATAATCCGAAACAACCCCTCTCGGAACATAACCCAGGGATAAGATATCCTCAAGAAGCTCTACACGGGTGACCATCCCTTTTATTTTTTTTGTTTTCTTTTCAACAACGGGGAGGCCTTTAAAATGGCCGGCGGTAAACGCATTAAGGCGGTCTTCAATGTCTGCATCTTCATAAAGAACAGGCGTTTTTACGGCTGCTTTTTTGCATTTTACAAGTGTGGCATCAGTTATGCCTTTGTTTATATTTCTATCATCAATCATTCCTATGTATCTGCCTTTTTGGACAATAAAAACAGGGGTTCCCTTGGCAAGAATATAATTCAAAGCTTTTGAGACTGGCTCGGCCTCCTTAACAACGTCCGCCTTCTTAATATTCATAATTGCACCCAAAAATATATAAAAAGAAATAACTTAATAAATGATATGGCGGTCCAGTTAGAGAAAATAGTGGAAAAACCCACTTGGAAACAGGTTCTTTTGGAGCTTATAGTTTCAGAAAAACTGGATCCGTGGGACGTGGACCTGGTAAAAATTGCAGACGGATTTATGAAAAAAATGAAGGAAATGAAAAAGGTGGACCTTTATATTCCTGCAAACATGATTCTTGCATCCGCAATACTTCTAAGGTATAAAAGCGGGATAATCAAGTTTGAAGAGGAGGCAGAAGAATGTGTTGAAGAAACGCCTGCTGAAGATTATGTTCCTCCCGAGATTCCTGAAATAAAACTTTCATCAAGGCTTCCGCCTAAAAGAAAGGTTAGTTTGCAGGAGCTTATGAACCATCTGGACAAAGTGCTTAAATTTGAGGAGAAAAAGGGCAGTATAATCCAGAAAAAAGTTGAAGAGATAATCAATCTGGATGTGGAAAAAATAAATATGGAACAAAAAATGGAGGAGATTTATTCTCTTATAGTAAGTTCAATGAACGGGGGGGATGTTGTTCTTTTTTCGGATATTGTGGGGGAAAAGGAGAAAAAGGAAAAGATTTATGCTCTTCTTTCAGTGCTGCATCTTACTCAGAATGAAAAAATAAACATAGAACAGAAGAAATTTTTTGAGGATATTACAATAAAAATTAAAAGCGACTAGGCCAGGATTTTTTGTTTTTTGAACTGCCTGTTTTTCTGGCCTTTGGCATATGATTTTTTGGGCTTCCAAACTTCCGGGAAATTTTTCAGTCTGTTTCTGTCCAGTTTCATATAACTAGCTGAATTCGGCTGTTTAAGATGCTTGTTTATCTTATTCTTTGCCTTATTTGTGTTTGTTCCGGGTCCGGCATCAATCTGGATTTTCTCTCCTTCCATTTTTCCGCTTTCTACAAGTTTGTTGTAGAGAATCTGGACTACCGCTGCATTTTTGTGTTTGCTTATATTCAGTTTATACAGAGTTATAAGTGCAGACTCGTCAAGGCTGAGGAGTTTTTTATCAAATTCTTTGAGTGAATCGCAGAGTTTTTTGATGTGTTCTTCATTTTCCGGATTAAAATCTCCTTCGTAGTAGCCAAGTCTTTTGGCGGTCTTTGCAGTTTTTTCAAGTTTCCATCCACTGGATTTTTCTGCTCCTGAAAGGTTTAATTTTTCAAAGTAGTTTAAGACTATTTGTTTGTAATCAATGGTGACATTTTCAGGGATTAACTTCTTTGAAGAAAGCGGTTTTAAGCTTTCAATTTCTACTCTCTTTTTGCTTTCCGCTGCAAAGTATCCTGCAATTCCTGAAAGTGCAGTAGTTAAGACAAATAAACCTGATGCAGTCCACAATTTAACTGGAGTCATAATTATTTTTATTGGAAATACTGGTTTTCTTGGAGGTTTCTGTTTCTTGGGTTTTGGTTTTGCGGTTTTCTCTGCCTTCACTTTGACAGGCTCTGGCTTTTCGGCAACTTCAGGTTTTTTGAATCTTGTCCCGAATCTTTTTTCAAATAGAGGATATATTTCTCCTATATTTTCATGTTCAGCTTCTAGATTATTGAGAACACAGTCCGCCCAGACATTGAGCAATTTTGAAAGGTCTCCCGGGTTCATATGAATTTGGAATCCCTTAACACGTTTTATTGCAATTTCTGTAAGATTTTTTAATAAGTTGTCCCCTTGACTTTCCTCGCAGCAAAGAATTGACTGCCTGACAGAAGATTCATTTCCTGAAAATAAATAATTTCCGTTTTTATATCCATTAATGTATTTGCGGGTATCAAAAAGTGTTTTTCTGTTTTCTTTCTGAATTAAACCTTCTGGAAATGCTTTTTCAAGCACCTGTTCCCATCCGTTTTGCGGGCTGACCCAACGTCTTACTGAATCAAAAATTCCTGAGGTCTTTTTTCCGTTGCTTTTTCCGTTTGACCTGCCGTTGGATTTTTCTGAAGGGGTGACATATACCTGCCCTTCATTACTAAGTTCAGCCTCATCAGAAACAATTAACTGGCTGGCATCAGCTCTTGTATCTGCGTCTTTATCTTCGGTTTTGAATAATTCATCAAAGTTATTGATGACATTTTCTTTTGTAATGTTCTCCAGTACCAAGTCAGTCCAGATAAGGATAAATGATTCTACATGTTTTTCATCATATTCCTTCATACCCTTTTCCAATGCTTTTGCTCTCAGTTCGATGTAGTCAACATTTGAAATATCCGATTTTGAAAGGACATCATCAATAAAACGTACATTGACAGAACGGTTCATAGCTCTGAAGTTTCTGAAATAACTTGTTATTTCTGCTTTAATGGCCTTTAATCTTTCTTTGGATACTCCGCCGTCATTTTCATAAGTTTTATCAAAAGCCTGAAGGATCTTAATGACATTTTCCGGAAGAGCATCTTTTTTGTCTGTTTCTTTGGATTCAATTTCAGGAAGTTCTTCCGCAGTTCTGGGTCTGAAACGGTTTTCGGCAAAAGTTTCAAGTCCGGATTTTCTGCAGCCCTCAGCATTTAAAGTCCATTCTATCCATGCGTCATATAACTTTTCAAGGACTGGTTTGTCGGTTAGTTTTAAGCCCGAATGTACTGCATAATCTGTGAGTTCTTCATAAACAGAATTTTGGTATTCATCTGAAGCAAACAAATCATCCATATAGCCGGGTATTCTTCCGATTCCAAATTTTTCATATGTAGCGATTATGTCTCTTTTAACAGCATTCAGATTTTCTTTTTCGGAGTAAGTTATTTCAACTGCTTTAACCAAATCTGCAATTTCTTCAGGAATTTCCTGTTCTTCTTGTTTTTCAGAATCATCCGTAATTGTCTGTGTTTCAACTGTATCTTTTTCTCTTTCAGAAGATACTTCTTCGGACTCCCGTTCTTCTGCATCCTCAGCAATTACAGGTGTTTTGATTGTATCTTTTTCCGTCTCATCTTTGGGAGGCGGCAAATCGGATTCGTAAATGCTCTCATCAACAATGACATTTGGTTCCTGGATTATTCTGTCCCAAAATCTGTCCATTATAAGGGATGGAATATCAGCTTCTCCTTTAAGAGATTGAAGAGAACCTTTAAACCACGCAAGAAGGATATTTGCATTGTCTGATTCTGAATCTAAATTTAGACCGCTTATTTTTTTCCCTGCTTCTGCAGTTAATTCCGCATAAATCTTTCCAGATTCTGTTTCTTTTAAAGCATCACTGCAGAGAATACCGCTGACTCTCCCGGGTTTTGTAAACTGAACATCTATTCCCTCCCCTGTTTTTCTTAGAAGCACTGCATCTTGGGTTTCAACAAAGAGATTTCCAATCTCTTCAGGAGAAAGGTCTTTTGAAAATACGGATTTTAAGAAATTTATCCACTTTAAATCCGATTCCGGGTCTGCTTTAAACTGATGATTTTCACCTTCTTGTTCAATTTTTATAGTGTCCTTATCCATTAATGCATCTGACTCTTCATCATCAATAAAACTGGAATCTAATTTTCTGCTTGTCCAGCTGTTAAGTTTTGAACCGGCTGAATCAAGGGGATTTGCAATCGGAGGATTGGTATCTTTCTTAGGGTCCCCGTTAAACCAGTTAGATTCAGCAGAACTATCTGAAACACCTTCTGACAGGTGTTCCTCTAATTTCTTGTCAAATATTTCTTTTCTGTTTTTAGGAATAATTCTGTCCTCTTCAAGGTATAAAAACAATTTTCCCAGAACACTGGAATTTTCATCTGAGAGGAATTCAATAAGTTTGTTATAAAAGTAAAGTTTTTCCGGCTCCGGATTGACATTGCATTTTTCAAACATAGTTTTTATAAAAGCCTCAAGTTCGTCTTTTCCTGCACCGACTGATATGCCCCTTAATGTGTCTTCCATTCTTAAAACTGAATAAATATTTTCTTTATTGCGCGGATTTAAAACGGCTTTAAGCTCCAGATTAATAAGCTCCCTGTTGCTCACCCCAGCCTCATACAAAATAGACTCTAATGCAACGGTAAGAATCTTGTTTAAACTGGCCGTATCCAGGTTTAAATATAATTTTTTTTCTGCAACTAAACCCTTATCCATGTTATAATTTGTGTATAAAAAAGTTTAAAAAGGATATGGAAAAATGGTAATTAGCCTAAGAATATGGAAAAATAATAAAAAATAGAGAAAAGTTATCTCTTTTTGGGAGAGGGCTTGGATTTTACAATTTTAACATGCGAAGGAGTTAAAAGAACCATTTCTGTTGAGAGAAGTGCAATATCCCCGTCTGTTTTGTTTGCATAGGATTTAAGCCTGTTAATAATCTGCTTCAGACGGTTAGGCTGTTTAGAGAGGGGGAGCACGTTGAGGATTATAACATTCTTTGAAGTAAGCTCCTTTGCAACAAGGTCAACATCCCCTTCATTTCTCAAGTCTATCTTTTTAACATAGAAATCAGCTGGAGGGTTAATTACATCTCCTTCTCCTTCAATAATCTCTTCCAAGTTAGGAACGTCCTGGGGTTCATCTTTACCAACAAATTTATCAAACAGACCCATTAAATCACCATTCGGGATTAACTACTAATCACCTTTAAAAGGAATAATAATTAGATTTGTTTTTAAACCTATTCGTAAGATTTAAGAAAAAACTGCAAGCATAAGGGCTCCCCGGTTAGCATACCCCCACAGGAAAGTAGCCTTTACTCTCAGCTCGATTCTGGATCCTCCAAGCATGGGGTGAAGCGCTTAGGGCTGCTCCTTTCGGCCTGACCCGGTTCACACAACAAACCACCCTGAAGGGCAGAATGTCAACACCTAAAATAAAGGGCATTCATATGAAAGCATACGCTCCAGGTATTCGGCCCGCCTAAGGGGATTTGCGGTGGAGGGACCCCTGGACCCCGCCTAGCCCGTAAAAATTATGGCCTGTTGTAAATTAAAACCTTATGAAAAATAAAAAAAGGAATTAGTAGGTGTAAGAGTATCTCCAGATTATCTCTTTGGACTGGCCGGGATTGAGGGTTATTTTCCATCTCACAGTGTTCCCTTCCACTTCATAGGGATTAACTGAGGTTTCAATAATCTCAAAGTTTGAGTAGTACGAAAACGACTGTTCTACATAAAGAGTAACCTGTGTATCTTTGGTATTTCTCATCTCAAGTTTTTCTCCCTGAGCATACCTTTCTTTGTTAAGGGAAACCGGCTCGGACTGCCTTTCAAGCATTGTGCTATCCACAACAATTTCCGGAACAGATGCTATAAACAAATCCGGCTCTGAGTACTGGGGAGTAAAAGGAAGAGAATCCTCTCCTGCGAATTCAAAGTTTTCAAAAACCCTTACTGTTCCTTCAGGAAGAGTTCTTGTATTGGTATTATTTATGTAAAACATTTTGTTAACTGTGTTTCCGCTGTTGACATCCCATTCATATTTCATTTTAAAAGGAACCGACTGGGAGAAAAGCGAGTATGAAATCTGAGAGCCGCTTCCGAGATTTACCTTGTCTTCAAGCCTGTAAAGCCAGAATCCAGTTGTTGAGATTTCTTCACTAATGGCCATACCGGCATCATAATCTGCTTTTGCGGCAAAGGCTTCCGGGTAGTAGTTCATCAAATACGGCGAGATGCCTCTGAGAAAATGCGGCGCTCCGGATATCAGGGTAAGCGAGGACTGGTTGTAGTCTTCATCGGCACTGTTGGAAACCACCGCATTTGCAGATAGTTCTGCATTGCCTGATTCTTTTCCGTTTGTCTGGAGAGAATAAACTACATTCCAGTCAAGGCCGTCCTTAAAATATTTAAGATTCATCTGGCCCGTTCCTTCGGGCCTGTTTCCACGGACAACAAGAACATATTCTTTTTCTTCGGAGTTTTTTTCAAATTCAGCAACAGGAAGTGTAAGGCCGTAAAAATCTTCCATTCTGTAAAGGAGAACTGAACCCTGCGAATCAACCGCGATATATTCGCCGTTATGCCATTTCAAAACACCCACCGCAGTTTTATCAAGGGTGAATACATAAAATGAAATCTGCTTTCCGACTGAATCGTCAAGAAGTTCGGAAAGGGTTTTTTTTACCTTCTCGTCCTTTAAAACAAAATCATAGGTTGCTGAATAAACAGAACCTGAATCCACGGAAGCGTAAAGGTCCTGAAGGGAAACCCTGACGTCGTAATGCTTTTCAAAATCCCCTCCTGGAAAAGATTCAGCATATTCGCGGTTTACAAAACCGACTCCGTCTTTATATATTACAAGGGATGTTGAATCAGCAGTCAGTAATCCAAAAACTAGAAGCAGTATAATAAACCTCCTCAAAGTTAACACCAATGAAAAGGTAAAAGAAAAAGATTAAAAATAGATTATCTTGCGGACCTTGCCATTCTTTCGGTTTCGTCTCTCTTTTTTATTGCGTATGATTTCTGTGAATCTCCTTCAGCAGTATAAATAATCTCATTTGCAAGGGATTCTGCAAGGGATTTGGGTTTGTTAAAGGAACCCATAATTGCTGCAAGGGTCATGTTTCTCAGTGCAAGGTCAACCCTTCTTGTTGCAGAAATATCTACTGCAATCTGGTAGGAAACACCGCCGTAGGTTACTCTTGTAACATCTTCTCTCGGTGCTGCATTTTCAAGGGCTTTGATAAGCATCTGGACAGGGTTCTGTTTGGTTCTTTTTTCAACAATATCAAAAGCTTTTTTTACAATGTTCAGGAGCTTGAGTTTTTTTCCCTGAAGCTGTCCGCGGGTTCTTATTACTTTACCTGAGGTTTTCTCTCCTGTTCCGCCCCTCATAAGCTTGTTTACGAGCCTTTCCACAACATTCACTTTCATTTTTCCCAGTGTGGATTTCTTGTGTCTTCCAAAAGAGTGAGGAATTGAGATAGGTGCAAGAGAAATTACCTGTTTTAAACTCAGGTCTTCAATCACAACTTCACTGCAGTCATATTTTCCAAATAATTTCATAAACATTACCTCTTAGGTTTCTCTTTCTTTCCTTTTCTCAGCATCTGTATATCCGCACCGTTTACAGATACAACCTTGTATTTGACTCCCGGGATTGAACCCATAGGACCTCTCTGTGAGCCTCCAAGGCCTGCGAGGATTACTTCATCGTGTTCATCAATAAATGTAATTGCTTTGTCTCTTGGCGCGTGGGCAGTAACAACCTTCCCATTCATAAGCTGAACTCTCACACATTTGATTAAACCGGAGTGGGGCTGTTTCTGTTCCCTTACAACTTTTTCAAGAACAATCCCTTTTGCCTGGGGGTTGCCCTTAAGAGCATCATACTTCTCTTTAAGATTAAGCTTTCTTCTTTTGTATCTCTTACTGAGCCATCTGTATCTGGCTCTTCTCCTTTTTGTATTTCTTCCTGCAAATTCTCCTTTGCCCATTCATTCACCTAATTCTATATAAGTATAGAGTAAAAGTTTATTCTGTAATGAAGGATTTTAAAAGGTTTCCACTTTTCATCCTCGTTTTAGGTATTGGACATTAATAACAACTTATAATAACATTTAAATAGATTTCCTGTCAAATAAAGATATAAAAAATGTTAAGGTGTGTATTGAATGGGAAGCGTATTACAATTTAGAAAAATTAAGAGAAGGATTCAGGGAGACGGAATACCAAATTATAAGCCTGAACCTGAACCTTCAAGAAGGATTTTGAATCTGAGAATTGACAGTTCTGTGAATACTATTCATCTTAAAGTTAGAGGGGATTCCCAGGGGAAAAATGAGGCGCATTTTGAAAAGAAAAAAGGCAGATGGAAAAAATGCGGTCCCGAAGGAACAATTGAGGGGACAAGGTGTATCCAGACTTTAATCTTAGATTCTGATGTTGAAATACTTATGATTAGTGCTGGCAATGGAAATTCAGAAAAACCGGTTATACACTCAATAGAAAAAATTGACGGTGAATGGACTGCGTAAAGGGGTTTAGATGAAACAAAAAGCAAAAGCAGGAAAATCTCAAGAGCCGGAGAAAAAATCTTTTTTTGGGAGATTAATTACGAACAGTCAGGATAGAAGGACAAGAAAAAAACTCCTTAGAATGGCAGGTTCTTCTCTTTTATTTAAGGAAGGGAAAGCAAAAAAAATTATCAAAGAAATAAAGGATTGCGGTCCTGAAGAAACAAAAAAGATGATTGATGAAACTGCTAAAATGATGCTTAAAAGAAAAGAAAATGCAGACATTATAACCAACTGCGCCTATATTCTCGGAGAATTTGGAGATGAAGGTGCAATAGACAGCCTGATGGAAGCTCTTTATGATGAAGACGTGGATGTAAGGATTGCTGTTGCGGGAGCTCTTAAAAAAATCAGCATTCCTGAATCTATTAAAAAACTAAATGAAGATTTAAATGACCCGAATCCTGAGATAAGAATTATGGCTGTTGAGGCGCTGGGACTTTTGGGAGAGGAAACATCCGATGCATTGATTAATGCCTTAAATAATGATAATGAAAGGGTGAGAACAGGTGCTGCCGGAGTTTTGGTTCTTGTGGGCAGAGAAAAAACCAGAGAAAAACTAGGGAAAAAGTTAAATGAAGAAAGTCTTGATGAAGGCTTAAAATATGCATTAAACTGGATTGTTGAAAATATTGAAAATAAATTAAACATTGAAGCGGAAGAGATGAAATCCCAGGAGCTGCAGGAAAAAATAGCCGGTTTAATAGCCCAGCTGGATGATGACAATTATCAAAAAGGAAGGGATGCAGTTGAAGAACTTGTTAAGATTGGAAAGCCTGCTGTTGCACCTCTGATTAATCTGCTTGGAAAAACGGATGTTGATGACTACATTGCGGAAATACTCTGGAGAATAGGGGATAATGAGACAATGGCTCATTTATTTCAATTCTTAAAAAGTACTGAAGATGGAGGTTTCCAAAAAGCGGGGATGGGAGCCATAGCCAATATTGCAAGAAAAAATAAAACTGGAGAAGGAAAAATCCAAATCCGGTTTAAAATCAAAAAAGATGTTTCTGATGGCAGAGAGAATTAGGCTGATTAAAATTAATGATTCTGAAATTCAGAAGTTGCGGGATAATGCCAGAAAAAATGCAAAGAGCAGACTTAAGAGAATGTTCAATAAAAGTCTGGATGATTTTAATGAGGGGAATAAAAGGGGTGCAATCTCAGGAATGCGTAGAACAATCGCATTTGCCCAGGAAATTGACGGCAGGGGAATCGCGGAAATTGGGTTTAGATACCTGCTTGAAATGAATCTGGCTCTTATGGGAATGATGAATGATTTTGAAGAGGAAAAAAGCAGAAATTTAATCTGCCTTTTAGATGAAAAATTAAAAAAAGCAAAAGAACTTTGGGAAAAAAACGAATGGGGCGGGGCTATGCAGAAATACAAGGAATGTGCTCTTATTGGAATGATGATTGCAGAACCCAATCAGGAACTAACTGTGTATGCTCTTGATTTAACTGAGCTGGAGTCGCTGGTCCTGTTCAAAACAATAATTTCCGAATTTGAGGAAAAGACAGGCCATAAAACAAAAATAATTGATTTGACACTGAATGGAATGGAAAACGAAGCCTATGCAGAATTAAAAAAAATAGAAAAAGCACTTGATGGGGATAATTTGAAGGAATGCGGTTTTGAAATCCAGATAATCAAGGAAACAATAGAATATAACTACAGGCTTAGGGCTGTTGAAAATTTTAAAAAATATTTTTTTATTCTCCAGTGTCTCGAATCGAAAGAGATGCTAGATATCTTCGGAGGGTTGAATCTGCTTGGTGGTCCGCAGCTGAAATCCTCCGATACCCATTCTCCTGTAGAGGATTTCTTTTACTGATTTGATTCTTCTTCCCTCTTTTCCGATTGCTCTTCCACGGTCTTTTTCATGAACAACAAGAGTGATATACTGCTTTCCGTCATGTTTTTCTTCCTTTTTGATTGCAACAATTTCAACTCCGGAAAAAGCATTTCTTATAAATTCGTCCACATCCTTTGAATCCACAAATATAAAGACCTGCTTCCTGAAAACGTCATTTAATCTCGGTAAATTGGAGGCTTTTTTTCCTATTGCCTTGTAAAGCTCTCCTTTATTCTGGACGATGAATACAATTGAGAACTCAGTTATAATGCAGTCCAGAGGATAGATGCCTGTGATTCTCTGGAATTCGGAAAAAAGCTTGAGGTCATCTTCGGTAAGTTCTGCCAATTCAATCACTTTTCAACCAGAGAAAGTATGTTTGAGTTCCCTTCTTCAAATATACACAGCACCGAAACAGGGTAAGGCTTACCGCATATTGAACCAAGTTCCATTGTGGAACCTTCAAACTCAAAAAGAGGAACTTTTGATGTTTTTGAATATATGGATACATCATCTTTTACGAGCTTGGGGGACTCTGAAGCAAGAACCACCATTTTGGGTTTCCCCAGAAGAATGGATTTCACACCCTTGTTGAAACCGAATGAAACCTTCCCGCTTTCAACTACGAGCCTGATCTGCTTTACAACCGGGCTTTCCTTTTCCTTTTTTGATTTTCTTCTTCTTACAGGCATTTTTTTCTTTTTCTCTGCCTTAGCAGTTTCAATAGTTTCTTCTGTTTTTTCATCTGCCATTTAAAACACCTTTATTTTGTCT